>CALVPE010000037.1 GCA_944350485.1 uncultured Bacilli bacterium | reverse complement strand
CAACAATTTATAAAGTATTGGGAACTGATGTGAATTTACAAAGAATAACTTTAGCAGACGTAATAACTTATAAAGTAGCAAGTACGATAAGAAGTGAAGTAGGTTTATACGAAACAGAAGATGATTACGGAACATCATATATATATCGAGGAGATGTAAAAAATAATAATGTTTACTTTGCTGGATATTATTGGAAGATAATAAGAACTAATGGAGATGGTTCAATTAGATTAATTTATAATGGAGAACAACCAAATGCAACTGGAAATCAAACAGGTATCAATAATACAATTTATCAATATAATACAAGATATTCTGATCCAACTTATGTAGGTTATATGTATGGAAAGGATTTTTCAATTCACACCAGTAGTGAAACTTGGTTTGATAATATACTTGCTTTAAAAGAATATTACTTTTCTTCTAGTTATGAATTTGATGAAGTAACAGAAACATTTAGATTAACAGGAGATATTACTAGTGGAACATTCAGTGAAATGCAAGATAATTTTTCTAATTATCCATATACTTGCGTGAATACAAATAGTACCGATTCTTGTCAAGTTATGATAAAAGTAAATAGTTATCTAAATGAAACACAGGTAATGGCTCAGTATATTTCATATTCATCAAATAGTTATGAAAATACTTTAACAAATGATTTTAATAGCAATATAAAAAGTGTAATAGATAATTGGTATGCAACCAATATAGTAGGTAAGAGTGATAGTGAAGATAATTTATTAACTAATTATGTAGTTGATGGAACTTTCTGTAATGATCGAAGTTTTGCAAGTTATAATACAGGAAATGGATTTAGTTTAGTTCCTGTTACACATTATTCATCACATAAAAGATTGTATAGTGATACTAATAAAACCGCATCTTTAAAATGTAATAGTTTAAGTGATAGATTTTCAACAACTACAAGTCGTGGAAACGCCAAATTAACCTATCCAATATCTTTAATAACAGCCGATGAAGTAGCTTTGGCTGGAGGAAAAAGCAATACAAAAAATCAAGATTATTATTTGCGTACTAATAGTAATTATTGGACAATTACGCCTGTATTTTTTTTACAACAAAACGCTCATGCATTTATGAATATTGTTTATTTATCAGGTGAATTATATCAATTTGATGATGTTAATTATCAGCTTGGTGTTCGTCCGGTCATCAATCTTCGATCTGATACTTTAATATCCCAAGGAGATGGAAGTATAGAAAATCCGTTTCAATTAAAATTATCCTAAAACTTTAACACTAAAATTTTATAAAGAATAGGAAACTATTCTTTATTTTTCTAAAATTATTTATTTATAATTTATTTTATTATATACTTAAAAAGAGGTGTAAAATGGATTTTTTAAATAAGATAACTAAAAATACATTATTAATTATTAAAGATAACCTAAAAGATAAAATCTTAACTTTTCTTAATCAAAGTAATAAACTAATTAATCTAAAAATCATGACTTTAAATGAATTTAATAAACATTATTTCTTTGATTATGATGAAAGAACAATTTATTACTTGACAACTAAATATAATTTTAGTGTTAAAAATGCTAAACTTTATTTAGATAATATAAAATATATTTTAAATCTAAATTTTGATCTCGAAAAAATAACAAATTTAAAGACAATTTATCAAGATTTAAAAGAACATAATTTGTTAAAATTTGATTTTTTATTTAAGCCATATTTAGAAAATATTAATCTTATTGTTTTAAATCAAGCTGAATTTGATCCATTTTATCAACAAATATTTAATAATTATCAGGTAAGTTATGAAAATATTAAATTAAATGATTTAAATCAATCAATTCCTATTTATAACTTTAAAACCATTGAAGAAGAAGTAAGCTTTATCTTTAATCAAATAAGTTCTTTATTAAAAAAAGGTGTTGATTTAAAAAAAATAAAGCTTATGAATGTTTCAAGTGAATATCTAAACTTTTTAAAAAGATTTTCTATTCTTTATAATATTCCTATTCAAGGTTTAGAAAAAAATAGTATCTATGGAACAATTCTTGTTAAAAAGATTTTACAAATGATTAAAGAAAAACAAACAAAAGAATTTATTTTAGAATATTTAAATAGTTTTAAAGATCAAGATTTATATTTAAAAATTTTAAATATTTTAAACAAATACTATTTTGTAAACGATTTATTTTTAGTTTATGATTTAATTGTTGAAGAATTTAAAAATACGAATTTACAAGAAATAAATTATATTAATTCTTTAGAAATACTTCCTTTAAATAGTTATAATATTCAAGATGAATATATATTTTTAATGGGTTTCAATTTAGAAAATATTCCAAGAACTTATCAAGATATAGATTACTTAAATGATTTATTAAAAGAAAAAATTGGCTTATTTACAAGTTTAGAATTAAATAAATTAGAAAAAAATAAAACTATAGAACATATCAAAAATATACCAAATTTAATAATTACTTATAAAGAAACAGATCCTTACAAAAGTTATTTACCAAGTAATCTTTTAGAAGATTTAAGCATTACTTATCGAACAACAACTAATTTAAATACTACTTCTAATTTATATAATCAAATAAAATTAACTAATAATTTTGATTTAATGTTAAAATATGGTACTATTAGTCCTGATACAAGTTTATTATTTAATACATACAAAGATTTACCTTATTTAAAATATGATAATACTTTTAAAAATATAAATGATTTTCATTTAAACAAACTAACTTTATCTTATACATCTTTAAATAATTATTATCATTGTCGTTTTCGTTATTATATTGATAATATTTTAAAATTAAATATCTATGAAGATAATTTTAAAATCTTTATTGGTAATTTATTCCATTTTATTTTATCAAAAATGTTTGAAGGTAATTTTAATTTTGATTTAGAATTTAATAATTTTTTGAAAGAAAAAGAATTTAATAAAAAAGAATTATTTTATTTAAAAATATTAAAAGAGGAGTTAAAAGATATAATTTTAATTATTCAAAAGCAACATGCTTTAAGTGGTTTAAATAAAGTTAAGTTAGAAGAAGTTATTAAGATTAAATATCAAAATCAAGATGAGTTTAAAGGTATTATTGATAAGATTATGTATAAAGAAAAAGATAATAAAACATATCTTAGTCTGATAGATTATAAAACAGGTTTACCGCATATTGATATGACTAATTTAAAATATGGGATTGATATGCAGCTTCCTATTTATGTTTATTTAATCAAAAAAAGTAATATTTTTTTAAACCCTGAAATAATTGGTTTTTACTTTGAACAAATTTTACATGAAAGAAATGCTTATGATCCAAAGAAAAGTAATTTAGATCAAAAAGTCGATAATTTAAAGTTAAATGGTTATTCAATTAATGATATGTATTTAGTTAATATGTTTGATGAGAGTTATTTAAATAGTCAAATGATTAAAGGAATGAAAGTAACTAGTAAAGGTTTTAGTCATTATACTAAAGTTTTAACTGAAGATGAAATTACTAATTTAGTAAATATTGTTGATTTAAAAATTAAAGAAGCTTTTAAAGAGATTAAAAATGGTAATTTTCAAATTGATCCGAAAGTTATTAATGGAGTTAATATTGGTTGTAGTTTTTGTTCTTACCAAGATTTATGTTTTAAAACGGGAAGTGATTTAGTTTATTTAGAAAAAGAAAATGATTTAAGTTATTTAGGAGGAAATAATGCCAAATTGGACGAAAGAACAATTATTAGCGATTGAAGAAAGTGGTAAAAATATTATTGTTTCAGCAGGAGCAGGATCTGGAAAAACAGCAGTTTTAACTGAAAGAGTAATTAGAAAATTACAAAAAGGAGTTGATATTAATCATTTGTTAATTTTAACTTTTACTAATGCTGCTGCTAAAGAAATGAAAGAAAGAATTAGAAAAGCTATTAAAAAAAATAATTTAGTAAATCAACTTGATAAAATAGATAGTAGTTATATTACAACTTTTGATAGTTTCTCTCTTAGTATTTTAAAAAAATATCATTATTTATTAAATATTGATAAAGATGTTAAAATCGCTGATAGTTTAATTTTAAAATGGAAAAAACAAGAAATATTAGATGGAATATTTAATAATTATTATAACGAAGAAAATAAATTATTTTTAAAATTAATTCAAGATTTTACAACTAGAGATGATACTAATTTAAAAAAATATTTATTAATACTTTCTGATAAAATAAATTTAAAATATGATAGTAAAAATTATTTAAATACTTATTTAGATACATATTATAATGAAAATTATTTAACTAAAAAAATACAAGAATATGAAAATAATTTATTAACTAAAAAAGCTAAAATAAAAGATAATTTAGATCAAATTGAATTAATTGTTGATGGAGATTTTTTCTTTAGTTTAAATTCTAGTTTAGAAAAATTATTGATAGCATCTAATTATGATGAAATTAGAAGTAGTTTAGATATAAACTTACCGAGACTAAAAAAAGGAATGGATGATGTTAAACCTTATAAAGAAAAAATTAGCAACATTATAAAAGAATTAACAAAACTAACTATTTACGAAAGTAAAGAATTTATTTATCAAACTTTATTAAACACTAAAGATACTGTTAGTATTATTATAGATATTTTAAAAAAGTTAGATTATGAGTTTTTAAATTACAAAATGAAAAATAATTTATTTGATTTTTTAGATATTAGTAAATTAGCTATTTCTATTTTAGAAAATTATCCTAATGTTAGGAATGAGCTTAAAGATTATTTTGAAGAAATATTAGTTGATGAATATCAAGATACAAGTGATATTCAAGAATTATTTATCTCTTTAATTAGTAATAATAATGTTTATATGGTTGGAGATATTAAACAATCAATTTATCGGTTTAGAAATGCTAATCCTAATTTATTTAAAGAAAAATATAGTAATTATGAAAAAAATATAGATGGTATTAAAATAGATTTAGTTAAAAATTTTAGATCAAGAGAAGAAACTTTAAATAATATTAATTTTATTTTTAACCAAATTATGGATTTAGAAATAGGGGGGGCTGATTATAAAACTAGTCATCAAATGGTTTTTGGTAATACTTTATATAATGAATATAAGCCAAGTAATCAAGATAATAACTTTGAAATATATAACTATGAATTATCAAATAAAGAATATACTAAAGATGAAGTTGAAGCTTTTATAACAGCTAATGATATTTTAGAAAAAGTTCAAAATAAATATCAAGTTTTTGATAAAGATAATAATATATTAAGAGATATAACTTATGATGATTTTGTTATTTTGATTGATAAATCAACTAGTTTTGATTTATATAAAAAAATCTTTGAATATAAAAATATTCCTTTAACTATTTTAAAAGATGAAAATATAGCTGCTAGTTATGATCTTTATATTATAAAAAATATTTTAATTTTATTAAAAAAAATTAAAGAAAATATATTTGATCAAGAATTTAAATATGCTTATTTATCAGTTGGCAGAAGTTATTTATTTAGCTTAGATGATAATTATTTATATCATGTTTTAATCAATAATAAATATATAGATGATGAAATATTAAAACTTATTAAAAGTTTAAGTATAGAAGTAGATTATATTCCTGTTAATGTTTTAATAGAAAAAATAATTGAGAAATTTAATTTTTATGAAAGATTAATTACAGTAGGGAATATCAATGAAAGTATTATAAGACTTGATTATTTAAAAGATTTAAGTAAAAATTTAAGTTTTAATGGTTATACTTATTTAGAATTTTTAGACTATTTAAGTAAGTTAATTAATGATAATGAAGAAATAAAATATTCTTTAAATAAAGAGATTAAAAATAGTGTTAAAATTATGACTATTCATAAGAGTAAGGGGCTTGAATATCATATTTGTTATTATACCGGTTTAAATAATAAATTTAATTTAATGGATACAAAACAAAAATTTATCTTTGATAATAATTTAGGTATTATAACACCAGTTATTTATCAAGATACCATTTTGAATACAATTTATCACACTATGTATAGAGATGATTATATTAAAGAGAATATAAGCGAAAGAATAAGACTTTTTTATGTAGCTATGACAAGAGCTAAAGAAAAAATGATTTTAATTACTTCTTTAAAAGATGAAGAAAATGAAAACGATGAGTTAGTTAGTTTAGATACAAGGCTTAAATATAGTTCTTTAGCAAGTATTTTGAATTCAATTAAAGATAAGTTAACACCTTATTTAAAAGAAATTGATTTAAATAAATTTGGTTTAACAAAAGATTATAATCTTTTAACAGTTGGTAATATTTTAAAGGAAATTGAACCTAGTTTAAATAAAATAGAAGTTAAAGAATTAAAAATAAATTTAGAAGTTCAAAAAGAAGAAAAATTTTCAAAAACAAGTTATGAATTAATGACTGAAAAAATGAAAGAAAAATTAGAATTCGGTACTTATTTACATTATTTATTAGAAATAATTGATTTTAAAAAGAAAGATTTAAGTTTAATTGATAAGAAATATCAAAAGTATCTAGAAATGTTTTTCAATAGTGATTTATTAAAAAATATTGAAAACTCAAGTATTTATAAAGAATATGAATTTATTACAGAAGTTGATAATGTAAAAAAACATGGTATTATTGATTTAATGATTGAACATGATGATTATATTGATATAATTGATTATAAATTAAAAAATATCGATGATTTAGAATATCATAAACAATTAAGAGGTTATAAAGATTATATAAAAACTAAAACTTCAAAATATATTAATTTATATTTATATTCAATTATTGAAGGAAGATATGAAAAAATTAATTAATTTCCTTGCCAAACACAAAAAAATATTGTAATATTAATACGTAAGATAGGAAAGTAGTTAGTCTTGTTATATAGTTTTTCTATAATAAATCTTAGAAAGGAAGTGTAAAATTTATGAAAAAATCAGGTTTAAAAAATATAAAAAAATCTTTAATAAACAAAGATTGTTTACATAACTTTACATGTCAACCTGGGGGGGGGGTGCCAACTACTAACTAACCTATCAAATAAAAAAATAAGTTTAAAAAGCATGTTTAAAATAGACTAAAAATATCTATTCTTTAAACGTGCTTTTTTAGTTGGAGGAAATATGAAGGAAAGTAAAAAAGTAAAAATAATACTAGTAATAGGAATAATCTTAGTTTTAACAATTGGAGTTAGTTATGCACTTTACACAAACTTTATAAGTGGTAAAACT
>CALVPE010000036.1 GCA_944350485.1 uncultured Bacilli bacterium | reverse complement strand
TTGATGCCCTATATGAGCAAGAGCTACTCCTGTTACTAATCCAACATAACCTGTTCCAGCAACTGCAATTTTCATTTCTACCTCTTTTCTATATTTAGAATAACAAATATTTAAATATTTGTAAACTAAAAATATTATTTTTTTAAATAATCAATCCAGCCATCTGACGGAATAAAATTCCTATTATATTTGGAAATATTATCAATTAAACCATCTTGATCAAAAACTTTAAATTTATAACTTTTAGAAATTTTATACTTTTTTAATTTATAACCATTTTTTAAAAATTTAATTTTATTAGAATCAAAATTCATAATATGACAAATAGTTTGATCTAAATTCAATTGATTAAAACTTACTAAAATTAAACCAACTTTTTTATTATTTGGTTTTAAAGGTCCTTCCCCTTCACCACTAACAATCATATCAACTAAATTAAAAATTTTTCGTTGCTGTCTATCTTGCATTTTACCATCTTTTGAAGCATATAAAATTATCTTATTTATATCTAAAATTGTTCTCCAAATAGTATCATTTCCATACCAACACCCTTTTAAATAACGATTTTTTTTAAGTAATTTTTGAACACCTCTTAGGCCCAAATTAGTAAAATCAACTATTTTGTTATGTAAATAGGTATAATTTTTAACATGTGATTGCAAATATTTAATTAAACTTTTTTCAGGATATTCATCACCATTATGGTAAATATTACCATTTCGATGATGAGGTAAATATTCTTTTTTGGCATTTACACCAACAAAATTTTTTAAGCATGCTGTAAAACCAGCTATACGATGTGTTTTTGCTTTTGGTAAATTAATGATAACATCAGCATTCAAAATAACTTTTGGAAACAAATATTTATGTATACCTTCTTGATGATGACTATGCATCATTTTTAAATCATAATTAGAAATTGCAAATTGTTTCCAATATTTATCAACTTCAGCTAATGAACTATCTTCATTTAAAGAAACCTCTATACATTCTAAACTATTATTATTATTCTTTCTAAAATCCATTAATTCAATTTTATAACCTAATTTATTATATTTTTCAATTGAAATTTTTAAATTATTATATTTAATTACTTCTGAAAAATCACATTCTTGAACAGGTGCATCTCCTACAATAATTGATCCTGTTTTCTTTAAAGCGATAATTGTGTAATCAATAATAGGTCGAATAACTGCAAAATTTGTAATTAAAGAATCCATATCACCAAATTTAGAATTATTTACATGATAAACTAAATTAGGTTTTATAACAACATTATCGTTTTCTTTAATAAAATAACCAAAAGGATTCCAATTTTTGGTACCTATATTTTTATAATCCAACTTCATATTTATAAACAATTGTCTAATATTTTTATAAATTTCTAAATCACTTTGAATATTTATATCTAAACCCTCTGGAAACAATTGAGAAGGATTAAAAAAAACATCATTATTATAACTATTTAATTTTGTATCTTGTATAAAAACATCATTTTTCATAATTATTTTCTCCTAATTTTATTTTTTAACAATTTGAAAATTTGCTTAGTATCTTTCCTATATACCAAACAATTTACAAAGACAATGCAAATTGTTACAATTATAAATACTATAATAGCTAAAATAAACCATTCAAAATAGTTAGATATATTTAAATTGATAAACTTAACCTGAACAAATAAAATAATTAGCATTTCTAAAAATGATAATAAAATAATACTACAACTTTTCCAAAGTTTTTCAAATAATATTTTTTTAGTTGTATAAATTATAAAACCAAAACTTCTAATTAATATAGAAATTAAAGTACCAATAGCAACTCCTATTAAACCATAATTCTTAACTAGTATAATTGACAAAATTATATTTACAATTGGCTCTACAATTGAAAAATTTCTTGTTTCTTTAAAATGCCCTTTTACAAACGTAATTGTTGAAAATGGATATCTAATTATAAAATTAAATTCAGCAAAAATCATTAAATATCCAAACAAAGGATAAATATAATTAGCATCATTTATGTTAGCAGTATATATTTTAATAAATGGAATTATTAAAATTAAAGTACATGATAATAAAATAGTACTTACAGTATAATAAATAAAATTATAAATGTAAAATTTTTTACTTACAATTTTATTATCTTCAGATACCATCATTTTACCGAAAAAAGCATCTAATCCATTAATTAAAGAATAAATAATTGATCTAATTCCAGACGTAACTAAAAAATAAACTGAATAAATTGAAACATTTGCTAATGTACTAAATATAGTTAAAACAATAACATCAACATTATCTTGAACTGTTGCTGCAATATGATGAAATAAAGCATCCCATTTTTTTTCTAAAGGATATTGACTTTTTTTATCAATTTTATAAATATAATGTTTATCAAAATATTTTTTCATAAAAAATGGTCTTATTAAATAAATTAAAGAGCATACTAATTTAATAATTTGAATACTAAAATTGTTACTAATTAATAAGTAGATAATAATTATATCAAGTATATATGTAACAATATAAATATAATCTATAATATAGTTTTTTCCTTCTGCTTGCAAAAACATTTTGTATGTCATACCAAAAAAATACTCTGAAAAACGACTAATAGAAATCGATAATATTAATGATATTATATACCATTTTGTATATGTATTTTGTACAATTAATGGATAAACAATACAAAGTATAAATATATATCCTACAAAAATATAAGCAATTTTTTTAAAAAAATGATTCGATGTCCCTAAAATCTTTTCGACTAAATCTTTGTTTTTTTCAACTAAAGGTTTATAAAGAGCATTTTTGATGACAGGTCCTAGTCCTGCTTCTAATAAAACAATATATGCTAAAAATTGAGCAATTGAAGATACTAACCCATTAACATCTGAACCATATGTTTTTATTATTAATATAGGTATTATAAAGCCGTATATTAAAGATACTATTTTTAAAATTATTGATGACATTATATTTTTTAGTAAATTTTTACTACTCATAAAAATCACCTATTTTTTTTATTTTTTTTTATATTTAATAATTTAGATAATTGTTCTTGTCCAAATTCACTATAATATGGAGCCATGCATTGAGCGGGAGTAAAAGTCATTTCTCCTAAAATAGCTTTATCTTTATACTGATAAAAATCTACTCTAACAAACGGAAAATCTTTTGATATTTTTTTAGCTAACTTAACCATTTCATTTAATTTAACAGGTTTTTTAATAACTTGACTATTTCTCAAATTTTTTTTACCATATGGCAATTCTTCCCAATCTAAATTGAAAAAATTCAATTTTAATTCTTCTTCTCTATTGGAACAAACTAAAACAACTTTGGGAACTCCATAAAAGCAATATAACTTATAATCATAAGGTAATCCCTCATTGCTATCAATATATTCTTCAATAATAATGCAAGGCTTAATATGGGTATAATGATTTTCTGCACTTGAATAACCAAATTTTGTCTTTAACCAAATATTTAATTGTTTGTTTGATTTTTCAATATTAAGTTCTTCTTTGTTAGTACATATAATATTAAAACCACAACCATGACTACATTTTAAAGCAAATTTTTGTGGAAGTTTTTCATAAGGTATATCATTAGCATCTTGATAAACACCTAATAATTTAGGTAAATTTTCTTCATTAATTCCTTTTTTTAAAGCATAATCTCTAACTAAATATTTATCAGAACACTTCCATACATCAGGATTGTTATTATAACAATTCAATTTTAACCACATGAGTTTTTCGTTAAAATTAGAAGGATCTTTTAAATTTATTCTTAGCTTAAATCTTAAAAAATACAAAACTTTTGAATAAAATACTGGAAAATTTTTACCTAAGAAATTTTTTAAAACCTTTTTTAATTTTTTCATAATACACCTCTTTTAATTATTTTATTTATTCTAATAGACACTTTATATGGTACATTAACAACTATTTTCAAATATAAAATATATTTTTTTAAAGTTTTTTGATGTTTTAAACTAATTTTAAATATCAAATTCTTTTTCATTTGTTCTTTAAAATATTTTTTTATTTTTTCAGCATCATTTTGCGAGTATTTTTCAATTTTTAAAAGCTGAGTTGTATAATGTAGTATCCTAACCATTTTAAATAATTCTGAATTTTGCTTTTTTGCATATTTTTCAGCTAGAGAAATTGATTTTTCGACTTCTAACAAATTCATATTAAAAGTTGTACTGACACTATTGCTATGATATTGATAATAAACATTAATATCATCAACAATTTTAACTTTTTTAGTAAATTGTAAATATTTTAAATAAAAATTTAAATCTTGAGAAATTTTAACATTATCAAAAATTAAATTATGCTGATCAATAATACTTTTTAAATATATTTTATTATTAGGAAATGGTGGAATAAAATATAAAGATTCTAAAAATGTTAAATTAGTTCTTTTTTTAAATTTCCAGACTTCTTTTTTATTTTCTTCAATATATATTTTTTCAAAGGAACTAACTATTAAATCATATTGATTACCATCCTCTAATGCGCATTTCAAATAATCTTGACCCATATAATCATCACTATCAAAAAAGACTACATATTTACCAGTAGCAATTTTTAAGCCATTATTTCTTGCAGCTGGCGCTCCAGAATTTTCTTGGAGCATTATTTTTATTTTATTGTGATTTTTATATTTTTTAACTAATATATCTCTAGTAGCATCTGTACTACCATCATCTACCAAAATCAGTTCAAAATTATCATAAGTTTGAGCTAAAACGGTATCGATTGTTTTAGTAATATATTTTTCTGAATTATAAATAGGCATAATAATACTTACTTTTTCCGTACAACTATCATCATTTAAATTTGTTTCTTTAGAATCAATTATTTTTTGTGTTTCTTTTGATATTTCAAAGCTATTTTTTTTTGCAAAGCAAGATGTCAATATATATAAAATCATAATTGAATTTACCATAATTGATATTCCGATTATTTCGCCTTTCAATTCTAAAATTAACATTAAAATAATTAAACAAATATTTATTTTATTTTTAATTTTTTTATTAAATATATAATATTGCAATATAAAACTTAAAATTAAGCCAATAATACCAAAATAAAGTATCTTTCTTAAATATCCAACATCGGTTCCTTGATAGTAACTACATTCACTATTGTCACAAACTGTATATTTTCCATCCCCTATAAAAAAGCTTTTAAATGTTATGTCAACATCATACATTTCTAATAAAGTATTAGTTGAAGTTGTCTGAAATCCTGTTCCATTAAATATATTTCTTATTAACTCAAAAGAATAATTATACATTGTAGTAACTCTTGGAATTCTAGAAGTTATATTTATAAATAGTAGAATTGATAAAACACAAATTATAACATCAATAATTATTTTTTTTTGACGTTTGGCAACATATTTTTTGATATTTTCCCATAAAATAAAAGGTATAAATAATAAAGAAACAAAACCTACACGACCAGCAAAAAATGTTCCTATTACTAATAACAAAAACATTAAAAATTTAATTAATTTCTTTTTAAATAAGGTATTACAATTTGATAAATAAAGTAAAAATATCATACTATACGATGATGATAAAGAAAAAAAGCCCGCAGTTGTAATAGCTATTCCACGAATATTATGATATTTATTACCAAGTTCAATCATACTTTGACTTCTAAAAATATTAAATAATTTAGAAATGTCTGGAAAGAAAAAGAAAAATAATTGTAAACTACTTTGAACAATGAAAGTTATTATAATAAAATTAACAACTTTTATTGAACATTTTTTATAATCAAAAAAAGCAAACAACATAATACCTATAGCTAATGAAATTAATAAATGAATAAAAGTCTTTAAATAAGTAAAATCAATTGTTTGATTAAAAATTGCTACTAGTATAAGCCAAACTATAATAAGAAAAAATATTAAAGATAAATATTTTAAATATGATTTTATTTTTTTTAAAAATAAATAAAGTGCTTCTCTATATTCGGGTTTAAAAATAAAATAGCAAAATAATATTAAACCTACTAATAATGTAGAATCAAAAATCGAATATATTTTAAAACTAAATATATACATAAACATTAAAAGAACATTCAAAAAAATACTCATAAAATACCTCCAAATTATTTTTTCTTTATATCTAGATAACCTAAAATCATATTTTTATATGCTTTTTTTAATCCTATATTTTGAAACATATATCGATGTCGAATTAAAAATAATTGTATAAACAAAATAGCAAAATTTTTGTGTAAAGAATACATCAAAGAACCTTTATCAAAAAAATATTTTTCATTATATCCATTAAACCAACTAGAATTACCAAAATCAACAGTAGCAATTATTTTTGGAGAAGAATAAATTTTAATTCTTTTTTTTACACATTCATAAATAAAAATGCTATCTTCACCTGAACCATACTTAGCTCCGCCACCATAAAGCAAAGAAAAATGCACATTATTTTTTAACAATACTTCTTTTTTTATTGCCATCCGAACAGCACCATATCTTAAGCAATTAAAGATATGAATTTTTCGATTAGATTTAATATTATAAATTTTTCTATCTTCGCTATTAGAATTGATATTAAAAACCAACATATCAGCTTTTTGATTAATAAACTCTGATACAATAATAGATTCATAATTATTTTCAAGAATTTCATCATCATCGGCAAATAATAAAATATCACCCCTTGCACGCATCAAAGCATTATTACGACTCAATCCTATACCTCTTTCATTAAAATAAAATATTCTAATTAAACTATCTTCTCTATAAATTTCTTCATATCCAAATTTATTACATTGACAAATAATAATTGCATCAGTTTGAATATTCATCAAATCTATAAGATTTTTAGGATCTTTATTTAAGGTAGATACTAGTACTTCAATTTTCATATTATTTTAAACTCCTATCTCTAAATTTAATATTAAAAAAATAATTAACAATATTTAAAATAGTAAAAAAAGTGGCTATTACTAAATTAAACCCATTTATTTCTTGGTGTAATTGATAATGATATTTTAATAAATGGGCTTTTTTACCTGATGATAAAGATCCATTACTTTTCCTATAACTTGCAAGTATTTCTTTATATTTGTAACCAACTTTTACTTTTTTTAAAATTAAACACCATAAAGCATAGTCATTTCTTTTGGTAATATTAGGTATTTTTATTTTTCCAACTATTTTGGAGTCATAAATAACAGTTAAACAACCAATTGAATCGCCTAGTAACATACGAAAATAAGTTACTTTTTGAGGGCATTTGCGATATCTATTTAAATTGTTACTATATTCATCGATATAATCATAATCAGTATAAGAAAAAGCAATCTGATTATCTTGCATAAATTTAATCTGTTTTTCTAATTTATCTTTTTTCCATAAATCATCAGCGTCTAAAAAGGCAACATATCTCCCTTTAGCTTCTTTAATAGCTCTATTCCTTGCACCTGTTGCTCCACCTTTTTTACTTAAAACAAATAATTTTATCCTATTATCTAACTCTTGATATTTTTTGATAATTGAAACTGTTTTATCCGTCGACAAATCATCAACAATTATTAATTCAAATTCTTTAAAAGTTTGATTTAAAACAGAATTAATTGTTTCTTCTATAGTTTTCTCACTATTATAAATTGGAGTAATAATACTTACAATTGGTTTCATTTATTCACCTCATACTACGTTGATTATTCATTTTTAGTATTTTCAGAAGATAAATTATCTTCTTTTTTATTTTCTAAATCATCTTTAGTTTCTGTATCTTGTTCTTCTTTACTGCTTTTTAAATCTTCTTCTTGATCTTTCAAATTACTTTCTTCTTTAAATTCATTTTTAATTTCTGAATTACCAGAAGTTTGATTATTTTTATTAGTATTTAAAACTGGCTTTTTCTCAGTTACCGTATTAACTGTTATACTTTTTTCTTGATACGAATCATCAAGTTTTAAGCCATCTTTAACAGCTTGAAGGTTTTCTTTAGCTTCCGTAATTGTTTCTTCGTCTGGTTCCATAACGTATAACTTTTGATTTGGGTAACTATAAGTATAACCTTCTGAATCAGTCCCACTTAAACTGATAGATGTTATATTCCAACTTGGCATTTTATCAAGTTGCATATTAATAAGCTTAGTTATATTATCTATTGAAAGATTAGTAATAAAAGTTCCATTTAAAGATTCTAAAATTCCTGTATAATTAGTCAAAATAGCACTTGAACAAGCTTTTTTAATAATGGCTTGAATCATAGCTTGTTGATTTTCACCACGAATTCGGTCTCCATCTTGAAAAGCTTTTCTTGTTCTTACAAAATATAATGCTTGACGACCATTAACATGATTATATCCTTTTTTATAAACATAATTTTTATCAGTTCCGACACTAGTAAAACTATATTTTGAATAAACATCTACTCCACCTAAAGCATCAACTAATTTTTCTAAAGCAGCATAATTAACTTTAAAATAATAATTTATCTCTATATCAAGTAAATCTTCAATAGTTTT
>CALVPE010000035.1 GCA_944350485.1 uncultured Bacilli bacterium | reverse complement strand
TATTCCTTTATATTTAAGACCAATCAATGAGGTACGTTTAGAAGGATATATTGGTTTAAATTTAAGTGTTACTGAAAATGGTGTAGGTTATGTTAAATTATCAAAAGATATTTTAGATAAATTTGGTGTTGATGCTGCAGCTCCTGGTAATATGGTTAATAATTTTAATTATATTAATGAAGTATTAGTTTGGGCTTTTTTTACAGAAGATGTTAAAAATGAAAATATTCGTGTTTCCGTTAGGTCAAGAGGACCAGTCATCAATACATCTTTAGTTAAATATAATGGTGGGGGTCATAAATATGCTAGTGGTGCTAGAATTAAAACGATGGAAGAAGCCAAGGATGTTATTAATGATTTGGATTCTTTATGTAAAGTTTATTTAGAAGGTGATTGTAATGCGAATTAATAAAGCTATTTTGGATGTAACAGCTGTTAGAAGAAGTCAATATCCTATGGATTCTAAACCAGAATTTTTGTTAGTAGGACGTAGTAATGTTGGGAAAAGTAGTTTCATTAATACTATTGTTAACCAAAAAAACTTAGCCAGAACTTCATCACGTCCTGGAAAAACTCAAACTTTAAATTTTTATTTAATAAATGATAATTTTTATATCGTAGATGTTCCAGGTTATGGATATGCTTCAGTTAACCATGAACAACAAAAGAAAATGGGATTAATGATTGAAGAATATTTAGAAAAAAGAGAAGAAATGAAAAGAGTATTCATGTTAATAGATTTTCGAATTAAACCAACGAAAAATGATTTACTCATGTATCAATTCTTAAAATACTACAATATTCCAGTTACCATGGTTATGACAAAAGTTGATAAGGTTTCCTCATCAAGAAAAGAAAAAAATCTAAAAATTATCAAAGATAGTCTTAAATTAAGTGTTGGTGATAATTATGTTTTATTTTCAAGTGTAAATAAAACTGGTCGTGAGGAAATTCTTAAAATAATAGAAAATTTAACAATTGAAACAATTTAAATTGACAAAACCTTGATTTTATCTTAAAATTATATTAACAGTAGGAGGAATATAATGGGAATGGATAAATTAAAAGGTTTTTTTGGTGTAAATAATAATAATGACGATTTAAAAGATAATCGTAAAATAGATGATGATGAATATTATGAAGTAAGTACAAAGTCATTTAATGAAATGTCAAATGCAAGTAAGATGGTTTTATTTGAACCACGTGCATATTCTGAAAGTCAACAAATAGCTGATTATCTAAAAAAAAGAAATGCCGTTGTTGTTAATTTGAAAAGGGTAACTCCTGATCAAGCAAAAAGAATTGTTGATTTTTTAAGTGGAACATTATATGCAATTAATGGTGGTTTACAAAAACTTGGAACAGGGATTTTTTTATGTACTCCCAATAATGTTGATGTTGAAGGTTCAATAACCGATGAAACCAAAGAAAAAAATGTTAAAAAAGATATTAAAAATGAAGAAGAAGAAGTAGATTGGTAGAAAATATTGAAAAATTAAAGAACTGTTATGAAATTATTTTATTTTGCAACAGTTTCTTTTTATTTAAATTTAAGTTCTAGCTCAAAAAAAGTTTAATCTCATAATTAAAAATAATATATATCTAAAATATAGGATTACATAAAAATAGAAAAAGTAAAAAAAGATATCAAGTTTGTATAATTAAATATCAATTTTGAAATTTTCTCTTTTTTATATTTTTTATATTTAAATAAAATTTCTAAAAAAATTGACACAAAAATGTCAAATTAAAAAAAAGTAGAAAAATGTTTTGAAAAGTAATTGACATAAAAAAAATAGTATGGTAAATTATAATTGCTTGGTAGAATACTTCATGTTGTAATTGTTTAACATAATATTTATTCATTGGAATATTTATTATATTGTATGGACTCTAATATTTATTCTTATAGAATTTATATTATTTAGTCTTTTGATAAGTTAATTGAGTTTAACTTATATAATAGCTTGTTAGCTATTTAGAATAATTGAGTTTATTCTTTGATGACCTTTTTAGGTTTTGTGTATTTTAATTAATACTTAAGGAACAATTATTGATATGGTGTATTATAGGTTAGAAAAGTTATATGGTAATATAATCATTATCGCCACCAAGTAGAACAATTGTTTTGAGAGGAGATACTCAAGGATAAGTTAGTTGTAATAAATACTGATAATATTTATTAAGTATTAATATTATCTAAACAATAATATTAATTGTACAGCTATTTTCTAAACTCAAGATAGATAATTTTATCAGAATTATCTATTTTTTTTTGCCTTTAAACATATATTTAAATGGTGGTATATGTTTTTAAATATAATTAATCTAATTAAAGAATTTTTCTTCTTTACTGGCAGTTACTCAAATGACTTATTTCCAGAGCCTTTAAGTGACTTAGAAGAAGAAAAATATCTAAAACAATTAGAAAATGGCGATAAAGAGGCTCGAAATAAGTTAATTGAACATAATTTACGATTAGTAGCTCATATTGTAAAAAAATTTGAACATGATCAAAATATTCAAGATGATTTAATTAGTATAGGAACAATTGGTCTCATTAAAGGAATTGACACTTATTCTAGAAATAAAAATGTTAAATTAACAACTTACTGTGCTAGATGTATTCAAAATGAAATCTTAATGCATTATAGATCTAATAATAAATATAATAAAAATATTTCTATAAATGATAGCATTGGTTATGATAAAGATGGTAATGAAATAACTATTATTGATATTTTAAAAGTTGAAAAGCCTGATTTTGCCCTTGATTTGCATGAAAAAGAAAATATTAAATTGTTAAGTGAATATATAAAACCTTTGACAAAAAGAGAAAAAGAAATTTTAATGTATCGATATGGCTTAAATAATCAAGATGAATTAACTCAAAAAGAAATAGCTAAAAAATTAAAAATATCTAGAAGTTATGTTTCAAGAATTGAAAAAAGAGCTTTAACAAAAATATTAAGAGAATTTATTGTTAATAAAAAAAATTAGTATAAATAAAAAAATTTTTTTTATAATAATTATGGAGGCTAATATGTTTAATGATATAATCGATAATGAAGTATATATGCGATGTGATATTTATGAAGAAGATAGTAATTATCATATTGAGATAGATTTACCAGGTTTTAAAAGAGAAAATATTAATTTAGAATTTAATCATGGTTATTTAACAGTAGTAGCTAGTAAAAAAGATTCTAATAATATTAATAATTATATTAAAAGAGAAAGAACTTATGGAGTTTATAAAAGGGAATTTTATGTTGGAAATGTTGATTATAGTAAAATAAATGCTAAATATAAAGATGGTGTTTTGATAATCGATGTTTTAAAAAGTTATGATAATAAGGATAAAAAAACTATTGAAATAAAATAGTTTTTTTTATATAATTTAGTTATAAGTTGACAAATAGGAGTGTTTATGTTAAAATATGGACAATTAAAAAAGGGGAGTGATTTTTGTGACTGAAGAGCAATTAAGAGAAGTTCAAAATAACTATAATGAGATTTTTAAAGTTGTAGGAGAAGTTGTAGGTCTTCGAAACTTTAATTTTTCAAGTTATTTAAATTTAATGATGACATCAGGTGATGAGGCTAAAACTAAGTTAAATAATTTTCAAAACCAATTAAGACATTTCTTTACATTAGATTTAAATAATGTTGAAGTTTCTAATTTAAATGATGAGGATGCTAAACTAGCAGATAAGTATTCTGCTTTTAAAGAAGTAGTGAAAAAATTAAAAAATAATTCAAAGTATAAGGAAAATGTTTTAGATAAATATAATACATTTGGTATATTTGGGTTTTATAAATTTGGTTCTAGTTGTTTTAAAGATGAATTTTACAAAATTTTAGATGTTAAGATACAAAGATTAAATAGTGATTTGAAATGTGAATATGATTCTAAAGAACAAGTTTTGAAATTTAACAATATTGATGCTAGCAATCTTAAGTTACCAGAAGGTTTTGAATATGATGAAGTGAATAATAAGATTTTATGTGCTAGAATTGGACAGTCATTTAATGTTGAAGGTGTTAAAACTAAAGAAGAAAATGAGGAAGAACAAGAAATTAAAATCGATACTACAACTCCTTCTACTGGTGATGCATCAGAAGATGAGTTAAAACCTACCGGAAAAGGTAAAGAAAAATATATACCAAAATCTAATGAGCAAAAGAAATTTCGTTTATCTAAATTTGCAAAAAGAGCAATAATTATGGCAATTATTTGTTCTGGTCTTTCTTCAATTCCACTAGTAACTTCTTTTGGATTTACTTTAGCTGCTATATCTGTAGGTTTTGCTGGGGTATCTGTTGCTAAAAATTTGATTCAAAGAAAAATAGAAAGAGTTCGTAAGAATTTAATACCATATCAAGGACCAAGTTTAATTAATAAGATAAAAAAAATATTTAAGAAAAAAGAAAATGTTCTAAACACACTAGAAAAAACATCAGATTTGACTACAGAAACACCAGATCTAAATGCTGATGAAGATATTTTAGGAACTTCAGGTAATATAAATGAAAAAAGTCCAGAGCCTATTAGAGAATCAGCTCCAGTAGTTGATGAAAGACAACAAAAAATTTTAAATCTTAAAGTTAAATATTGTCATTTACCTTTAAGAGACTTAGTAATAGAAAAAGGAAAGCTTGATAGTGATTTAGAAATAGCAAATAACTATGTTGATGAATATAATAAAAAGGTTTTTGAAGTTAAAAGACAAATTAAAAATTTTATAGAAATAACACCAGAAAATTTAAGAACGATGTTAGCTGATAATAGTGATGAATTTAAAAAACTTCTTCAACTTTGTGACGAAGAAGAGAATAGTTTAAAACTTGCCATAGAAGCACGTGATGAGGTATTATTAAAATTGAATGCTATCGGAAATTTAATTAGTGAAACTAAGGCACCTATAAAAGAAGAAATATTATTTGAAAGAAAAGCTGCTGAAGCTAGAGAAAAATATGAATATATTGAAAGAAAAAAGAAAGAGCTTCGTGGTGAACCAATTGAAAATGCAAATCCTGATTTAACTCCTATTGAAACTAGTCTTTCTGATGATGAAAAGCGCGAAATTACAGCAGGAGCTAAAACAAAAGCTCAAAAAGAAGCTTTAATTAGAAATAAAGAACGTCTTCTTAGAATGCAAGAATTAAATAGACAACAAAGACTTTATCAACCACAACAAGGAGATTATGTAAGTGAAACTGATTATTATTATCACGAATTATTAAAATCAAAGTCAGTTGACGAAGAAACCTTGAAAAATTTAAAAGGAAATAATAGAGTTTTAAAAAATTTATATGATATACATATATTAAAACAAGAGCCTAGTAATCCTTTTGCACAAGTTAAAGAAAGCGATAGTAAAAAAAGATAAATGATTTTGTTTTCGATTAAAGAATAGAATTAAAAAAACTATTCTTTTTTTGCTTTTATATAATAATTATTGAGCAAAAAAAATACTTAAATAAGTATCTAAAAACTATCTATTTTTTTTCTTTACAAAAATTAAAAAATGATATATTATAATTAAGAAATATTTACATTGTTTTTTAATAATGTTATACTTAAATATATATTAATACTTTTACCTGAGGAGGTTTTATGAAATTAGTAAGTGATGCCATCAGATTGTTGTTTGGTTTTTTTGATTCGATAGTCTATGCAGTTGTTACTTGGGCTTTGCAATTAATATTTGATTTAGCAAATACTGAAATTTTTACTCAATCTGTAATAAATGAATTTGCCAAACGTATTTATGTTATTTTAGGATTAGTGATGGTTTTCAAGGTCATTTTATCATTTTTACAAATTTTAATAAATCCTGATACATTTGGTGAAAAAGAAAAAGGTGTAGGCGGGGTTTTAAAAAGAGTTATTATAACACTTTTGTTGATTGTTTTTGTACCATCTATTTTTAGAGTAGCAAGACAAGCACAACAATATATTATGCCAATTATTCCTAAGGTATTATTAGGAGTTTCAGATAATAACGGAATATCAACAGAAGATATTGGTAAAATAGGCGATAATATAGCTTGGTATTCTTTTTTGCCGTTTTTTCAGTATGATAATGAAGCTTGTAGTTATGGTGGCGAGTTAACGGGTCTTCAGATGAATGAATCAGATTTGATTGATCCAAATGTTGAACCAATTATAAGAGTTAAAGATGCTTTGGATCATGTGAATGATACTGATGCTTGCAGTAATCATAAATATAAATATAAATATGATTATAAGTTGGGTTTATCTACATTTGTTGGAGCATATTTAATATATGTTTTGGTTAATGTTGCTGTAAAAATAGCTGTTCGTACTATTAAGTTTGGTATTTGTGAATTTGCTGCGCCAATTCCTATAGCATCTTATATTGATCCTAAAAAATCAAAGGAAACATTTGATAAATGGGTTAGTACATCAGTTAAAATTTATTTAGAATTATATGTACATTTAATAACAGTCTACTTTGTTATGATGGTCTTTTTAATTTTTTGTGAAGAAGAAAATTTAAGTATAATATATGCAAATTTAGGTGGTGATACTTGGAGATCAACTTTAGTAACTTTATTTGTTATTACGGGATTATTGAAATTTGCTAAAGATGCTCCTAAATTTATAACAGATATGTTAGGTCTTAAAGGAGATAGCTTTGGAAGTATATTCAAGCCAGATGGTTGGAAAGCATTAGGAAGTACTCTTGTAACTGCAGCAGCACCGATTGCTACAGGTGTTGCTAATTTTACACATGAAATAAAAGATAACCATAGCAGTATAGGTGCAGCTTTAAGATCTGCTGCTGCTGGTGCTAGTTCTACGGCTTTTCATGGTGGAATAGCGGCAATTCAAGGAAAAGGTGCAAAAGAGATATTGGCAGCTGGTCATACTAGGTCAATTAAAAAGAGACAAACTCGTGAATTTGACGCTTTAAATCATGTAAATTCTGTAGATAGAGCAAAAGTAATGTGGAATGATTTTATGGGTTGGAATTCAGAATCCAGTTTATTCAAAGAAAAATTGGATGCTGCTGAAAAAGTTCATGGGAACGTTAGTAATTTAAAGGCCAATTATAATAAAGCATTTGAAAAGTATGCTAATAACATTAGTTTGAAAAACTCTGATCAACAAGCATTTAAAAACTTTAAAGATATTATTAAACAGAATAGTGTAAATATACAAAATGGTAATAGCATTGAATTAAAAGAAATTTTACAAAAAATTCAAGATCCAACTCGTGAACATGAAATTACATACGGAGATATTTTAACAGCAAGATTGGCTGCATCGCAATCTGGAAGTGGTGGCGCTGATATAGGAAGACGTTTATCAGATAATGCCGAAGAAATGAAAGGTATTCAAAAAAAACTTTGGAATTCTTCAATGCGTGGTGAAATTAAAGATACAACGGGTGGTGTTGTAAAAAAATTAGATGCAAGAGTAGATAGTTCTGGTAATTTCGTAGAAAAAAATTTGGATTCAGATCTACAAATTGGAATATCTCAAATTAAAAATGATATTACTTCCAATATTGCAGCACTTAGTAATGAAACTTTTGGTAATGATCCGAATGAATTATATAAAAACTTTATTCAGAAAGGTATTGGTTGGTTTGATGATGAATTACAAAATACCATTATTTATCAGAAAGGAAATGTTGGTACAAGTAAAGAAAATCTTGCACGTGAATCAATTCAAAGACATAAGTCAGATAATAAATAATAAAATATCGTCGTATAATTGTCGTATATAAATAAAAGGAGTGTGATATAGTGATTAATAATCAATTTTTAATACCTGCTAATACTAAAAGAGGGGAATTAATATTTGGAATATTTATGCCTGTTGATTTAATTATTTTGTTGACAGGTGTTGGTATTACAATTTTGGCTTTGGTTATCATTACAACTTCGAATGTTATGGATACTTTTACTTCAATACTTGCTGTTTTACCGGCTTTAATAGCAGCGTTATTGGTTTTTCCATTTAATAATTATCATAATGTTCGTACTGCAATAGGTGAAGTAATTGCTTTTTATAGTAATCGTCAAAAATATGTATGGAGAGGATGGTGTTCTAGTTATGAATTCAAAGATAAATAATCAGAATAGTAATATTAAACCTAATCAACCAAAAAAGACTACTTCACCTTATACTGAAGATTGGATTAATGTTAAAGGTATTAATAATGGTGTAATTATGTTACCTAATAAGGAAATGGTAACAGGAGTTAAAATTTATCCTAAAAATATTTTTATTCTTGATCAATATCAACAACAAAGTGTTTTAAATGCTATGCGAAACTTTTATAATTTACTAAATTTTGAATTTTGGATGATTGCTGCTGATAGACCAGTTGATATTTCTGTTTATCAATCACAACTTCAAATAATGTTGCAAAATGCAACTAGTCCTGCTCAAATTAAAATTATAGCCCAAGATATTGAGAAATCTAATATGTTCATTAATAATCAAGTTGTTGATACTGAATATTATATTTTGTTTAAAGAAAGAAATTCTGATGAACTTAATCGCAAAATTAGGTTAATAATTAATGGTCTTGCAAATGCTGGACTTAATTCTAGTCAAACTTCTAATGATGATTTAAGAACTATTTTGGATAATTTCTTAAATGGTGGTGTTAGAACTAATTTTGGAACGGTGGTGTTAGAACAATGAGTATTTTTAAAAGTGAAATTGCACCTAAAGGTTTACAGTTTAATCCAAGTGATTTTCGCATTAGTGATAAGTATGCAACTATTTTAACAGTTATTTCTTATCCTAAATTTATACCACCTGGATATTTAGCTGATTTAACTAATATTCCTGGTATAAAAGTAGTTATTAAACATATACCTGTTCCTTTTTCAACAATGCAAAAGATGATTAATAAGCAAATTGCTGACTATAGGCAACGTTATCAAGAGGAAAAAGATCGTACTTTACAAGAAAGACTTCGTCAAGAATACGAAACTCTTGAATATTTTGTGTCAATGTTAGCAGCTAATGAGTCAACTATTTTTGATTTTCAAATGCATATTATGATAGTTGCTAATTCAAAGGAAGAATTAGAATTAAAGAAAACTAATGTAAAGAACTTTTTAGATTCTTTAGAGCTTCGGGCAATGACACTTCGATTTGAACAAGAGACTATTTTTAAATCGATGTTACCAATTTTTCCTAAACAAAAAGTAGAGCAAAGAATTGGAACAATTATTCCATCTGTTACAGTGGCGGGGATGTATCCATTTGTTTTTGATTCTATAAAAGATCCTGGTTTATCGAATTTAATTGGAGTAGATTTTTCTGGTGGTGTAATTTTATTTAATCAATTTTTATATAAATATCGTAAGGAATCAAATCGTAATAATGCCAATATGATTATTCTTGGTGGTTCTGGTTCTGGTAAGTCGACCGTTGCTAAACTTTTGCTTCGAGGTCATATTCGTAATGGTTGTCAAATTGTTGCCATTGATCCTGAAAATGAACTAGAAGATATGACCAGACTGTATGGTGGTGAGGTAATAGATCTTGGTAAAGGTGGAGCTTATGGTATGATTAATCCTCTTGAAGTTATTGTTGATGCTGATGAAGAAGATATAAAACAAGGCTTAGGTCATACTGTTTTAACTCGAACACTTCAATTTTTAAAAGCATTTATGCGCTATTATTATCCTGATATTGAAGAGGATGTTTTAACTTTATTTAGTGAGATAGTTCAAGATACTTATTATCGCTTTGAAATAAATTTCGAAAGTGATTTCACAAATAAAACAAGTGCTGATTATCCTATTTTTAGTGATATTTATCAAACTGTTAAAAGTCGTTTAACATCCATGACAGAAAAAACACATGAACGTGATATTATGGAAAGACTTGAACTTAAAGTAAGACCATTTGTTCGTGAATTAAGTTATTATTTTAATGGTCATACTACAATTCCTAAAAATAGCAATTATATTGTTTTTAATATTAAAGAATTAATGAATCAAGATACTAATATTAAAAATGCCTTATTTTTTAATATTTTAAAATTTGCTTGGGGCTTATGTCTTGATCGACGTCGTGATACTATTCTAATGGTTGACGAAGCTCACGTTTTACTTGAAGGAAAAAATGTTTTAGGAGCTGACTTTTTAGCTCAAGTACAAAGACGAAGTCGTAAATATAATACAGGTACAATTATTATTACTCAACAACCAACGGATTTTTCTGATCCTGAAGTAATTGTTCAAGGAAAAGCAATTTTTGATAATGCGTCTTATTATATGATAATGCAACTTCGAAAACAAGCAGTTGAAGATTTATCACATTTAGTAGATTTAAATGAAAATGAAATGGAAGCTATTAAACGTTATACTCAAGGACAAGCGTTATTTGTTTGTGGTTCAAGACGTATGCAAATAGATGTTGTAGTAACTCAAGATGAATTAGATTCCTTTGGTACAGCTGGAGGGTTATAGACTAACTATAAAGAAGTAAAGGCAGGTGAGTCGTATTTATGGATAATTCTAAACAAACCAAAAAGCAAGAAATGCAACAAGCTGGTAAAAATACGGCTCATGTTGCAGGAAAAGCAGCCGCAACTTATTTTGGTGGAACAATAGGTAATATTGCTTATGATAAAATAAGTCAAACGAGACTTGGTCAAAAAATTGAAAATGGAGCTGGAAAAGTTATATCAAAAGTACCAGGAGTAAATAAAATTAATAAAAAATTAAATGATACTGGACTTGTTGATGCAGCTAATAAAGCTACTGATTTAGTTGGAGGTAAAGCTTCTCTTAAAACAGCTGGTAAAGCTGGTAATTTAGCTTCTAGAAACTTAAAAAATGGATCAACTTCTCAATCAGGTTTTAATTCTTTAAATAAAAAAAGAGGACACAAAAATTTACTGAATGATAGTGAGACACCAAAAGTTTTAAAAAATAATAAAAATCATCAAAAAAATGGATTATTTGGAAGTAGAAGTAATAACTTCAATAATACTTCTGATGATAAAAATGATAATAATACTTCTGAAAATAATAATGATGTTGATGATAATGTTGATAGTGAAACTACGCAAAAAAATAATATTAATATTATACCTAAAAATTTTACACTTAAATTACTTTTGGCTAAAGTAGTTGCAGTATTTGCAATTTTATTTTTAGTGTTTATGTTAATAATTGTAATTATATCACCAATAGTTACAGTTATTAGTGGTTTTCTTTCATTTTTTAGTGTTGAAAGTCATAAAGAACCAGAAAAAAATTATGTTAGTGATCCTAACGATGCAAAAGCTTTAGCTGCTGAAATTAAATTTAATGATGCTATCGTTGGTAGTGAAGATGGTAGTGTTAAAGGAATTATTGCTGAATATCAAGAAAAATATGGAGTTACAATTGATAGATTTTTGTTAGAAGCAGTTGTTTTGTATCGTTATACTGGTGTTAATAATTATATTTATGATGATGAAACTTTAAATGAATTGGATCAAGATGAATTAGAACAAGAAATTGAGGATAAATATAATGAATTAGAAGAAAATCAAGGTGAAGAAGAAGAAAATTCTGATGAAGATGATAAACCAGATATTAGTTATGATGAAGCTATTAAAGTTTTAAAAAATGTTGCTACTATGATGGTTTATAAAGAAAATGGCACTTACTTTACGGATACGACTATTGGAGGTAAATTTTATAATGATTTAATTGAAAGTAAATTTTTAACAGAATATTATAAAGATTTATTAATAGATCAAAAATATGAAACTAGAAAGCAATTAGTAGATTATATATTTGAATATGCAGAAAATGCTAGATCGCTTTTTTTTGATGATAATAATGGTTCAATTATTTCTGATACAACAGTAGTTTATTTACAGACATGTGAAGTACCTTATAAATATAAAACCATTAATAATATAGATATATGGGATAATCCTAGTGCAACTGGCAGCTATCCACAATATGTAAATATGGTTGATTATTTAAAAGGTGTAGTTTATGGTGAAATTGGTGACAGTATTAAAGAAGAATATCGTGAAGGTTTAAAAGCTTTTATTATTGCAGCTCAAACTTTTTTAATTCGTCATAAAGCAGCAGGGTTTGATTTGAAAAATGGTACAATGTATATTCCAGCTGGTAATTGTAAACAATTATGTTGTGATCCAAATGTTGGCTGTACTTATACATACAATGGAAACGAATATGGGACAAGTTTTAGTGGACCAAATCGCTTTTCAAGTTATAAATTTGTGAGAAAACCTATGCCAGCTAATCAAAGTGCTTTATTAGATTCAATACTTGAAGAAATTTTTGGCTATGTTATGGTAAAAAAAGGTGTAACTTCTGATACTTTTTCTGGTAGTAGTAGCATTCCATCATCAGCTGGTAGTTATTTGAATGAATGTAGTCCAGGTACTTGTTTTAGTCAAGAAGATGCCAAGCAAGATGCTAAAAAAGGTATGACTTATACTGAAATATTGAATAAATATTATTCTAGAGTAGGTGGTGGAAACGGTTTTGATTTAATAAATATAAAAGAAGGGTTATATTATGAATCTAATGATAATTATAATGGAACTATAAATTTAAATGAAAATTTTCATTATCATCAAGGGGATTCTCCATGGGGAAGTCAAAAATTATGTGGATCTGGTGCGATAAGTAGTAATGGTTGTAATGTAACATCAGCTGCTATAGCCATATCATTACTTAAAAATCAAAGAATAACCCCAGAAACTTTAAATAATCGTCAAAGTGAAAATAGATATTGTAGTACAAATAGTAGACCAGAAATGATTATGACGTATATTCAAATGTATGGTTTAACAGCTAAAGAGGTTAAAAAGAAAAATCAAGCTGAAGTTAGTGATATGTTATCAAAAATTGCAACAGGTAATTATGTTGCTATTGCTAGAATTGCACCACAAACCGATAAATCGCTTCGATATTATACTGGTGGTGGTCATTATATTGCAATTGTTGGAGTAAAAAGTGAAAATGGAAAGCAAAAAGTTTTAGTTTGGGATCCAGGTTCTAGATCAAAAAGTCGTGATAATTATTGGGCTGATTTAAATGTTGATATTTTGCCATTACTTCGAAATGATTATTCATTTATATTAGCTGGGAGGTCATAATGTTAAAAAAAATAATTATTTTAATAATTCCATTTTTGTTAACAGGATGTGGTTCTGTAAATTATAATTTAAATATCAATAAAGATTTAACAGTCGAAGAACAAGTATTCATGACAGCAACAGAAGAATATTTTGATATTTACTACAAAAACTTTCCAAAAACAATTGTGAAAAATACATATGATGATCCTGAAACTATGAAACCATTAATTGATAATAATTATCAATATGAATTAAAAACTGATAATCAACAATTTCCTGGTATATTAGCTAAGAAAAAATTCAATTCTCTTTTAGAATATACAAATAAAACAGTTTTTAAAGGACAGGCATTTAAAAATATTTCAACAACAACAAAGGATAGTTTAGTTACTCTTAAAGCTACTGATTTGTTACCATATATACTTGATGAAGATGTTGATTACTATTTAATTTCTAGATTAAAAATAACTATTAAACTACCTTATATTGTTACAAGCAATAATGCTGATAGTGTTAATGAAAAAACAAATACTTATACTTGGAAAATAGATGAAAAAACTAAAAGTAAAGAAATAAATATTACTTTTGATAAAAGCAAAATTTATATTTATAAAAATGATTTAATAAAATATATATCAATTTTTCTAATTTGTGTTTTGATAATATTGTTAATTACTTATTTTAGAAAAATTATTAAGAAGAATAAGTTTAATAATCAGTTTAATGATTAGGAGGAATTAATGAAATTAAAAATGCGA
>CALVPE010000034.1 GCA_944350485.1 uncultured Bacilli bacterium | reverse complement strand
TCATTTTGCACGATGTAATTTTTATTTACATATTAAGTGTTATCATCTTTAAAAAGGAGTGATTGATGTGAATGGTAATAAACTTCGTAGTTTACGTGAAAATAAAGGATTATTACAAAAAGAATTAGCAGATATATTACAAATTGCAACTAGCACTATTGGTATGTATGAACAAAATAGAAGAGAACCAGATAACGAAACATTAAAAAAAATATCACAATTTTTCAATGTTTCAATAGATTATTTATTAGATAATAATAACGATAATAATAAAATAGAACAAGAATTAAAAGAGCAAGAAATATTGAAAAATGCTTTAAAAAGAGCCGGATATATGAAAGAAAACGAAGACTTAACAAAAGAAGAATTAGATAAACTTATGAAATTTGTTAATGCAAATAAAGAATTTTTGAGGGAAAAATAATTATATATTTCAAAAAGCACTAGTTTTAGTGCTTTTTGTTTTGTTCTAATAATAACTTTATAAAATTGTAATAATAACCATGTTTTTTTAGATATTTATAGAACTTCTTTAGTTTTTTCAACTGGTCACCCCTATTATATAGTAAATTATTATTTGACACTTTTTAAAATATTAGTATAATAAATCAAAAAAAGACCTTATAATTTAAAAATCTAATATGATAAGAAATCTTCTACTACAAGTTAAATATAGCATATTTAAATTTTCTTATCAATAAGATTTAGGAGGGATGTGTTGCAATATGTATGGTGCTTATTTACGTAAATCACGTGCAGATTTAGAACTTGAAAAAGCAAGTGGTATTGATACATTACAACGTCATAGAGATATTATTAAAAATACTGCTAAATCTATGAATATAAATATAGATATTTGGTATGAAGAAGTTGTATCAGGTGAAACAATTGAAGCAAGACCAAAAGTTCAAGAAATGCTATTTAAAGTTGAACAAGGTATATTTAATGGAATATTTGTAGTTGATGTAGATAGGCTTGCACGTGGTGATACTGCAGATCAATCTAGAATATCAAAAGCATTTTCGTTTTCATCTACAAAAATAATTACACCAAATAAAATATATGATCCAAATAATGACGCTGATGAAGAATACTTTGAATTTGGTTTGTTTATGTCAAGAAGAGAATATAAAACTATTAATAAACGATTAAATCGAGGAAGATTATCTTCAGTAAATGAAGGAAAATATGTTGGTTCTGTTTGCCCCTATGGTTATACTAAAGAAAAATTAAAAGGTCAAAAAGGATATAAATTAGTTAAAAATGAAAATGAATATAAAGTTATAGAAATTATATTTAAATTAGCATGTAATAATGTTGGTGTCTCAAATATAACTAATCATTTAAATTCATTAGGTAATAAACCTAGAAAAGCTAAAGTATGGGTATCTTCTTCTATTCGTTCTATATTAGAGAATCCTGTTTATTATGGTATGATAAAATGGAATTGGCGAAAAATAGAAAAGAAAATGATGAATGGTATTATTTACAAATCAAGACCTAAACATCAAGAATATATTTTAGTAAAAGGATTGCATGAACCTATCGTTGATAAAGAAACATGGGATTTAGCAAATAAAAATTCAAAAAATAAAAGTGGAAAATCAATTAAAAAATCGTTGACAATACAAAATCCACTTGCTGGTCTAATTTGTTGTGGTGTATGTGGTAGAACTTTACAAAGAAGAAATTATCGTTCTGGTCATATAGATGGATTAGTATGCCCTTTACCACATTGTAAAAATGTAGGCTCTCATTTATATTTAGTAGAAAATGCAATTTTAACTTCACTTAAAGAAATATTAAATAATTATAATAAAATGATAATAGATTATCAAAAAAAAGATAATATTGTAGAATATGATGATTCTAGTAAAGAAATATTAATAAATGAAATTGATAAAACTAAAATTCAACTAAATAAAACATTTGATCTATTAGAACAAGAAATATATGATGCTGATACATTTATTAAAAGAAGCACAATTTTGAAAGATAAAATTAATACTTTAAATAAACAATTAGAAAAATATAATTTTAAGGATAAAAATAAAGAAATAAGAAAAATTAAAGATATTATACCTAATTTAGAAAATGTTATAAAAAATTACTCCTCATCTATTACAGCACAAGAAAAAAATAATTTACTTAAAACAGTAATTAATAAAATCACCTACATTAAAGCTGCTCGTGGTCGTGGTCATGAAGATGAATTTAATTTAAATATAGAAATAAAATTATAATGTTATCGTGTGTGTACAAATTCCTCTGTTCCAATATCAGTAAGTAAAGCTTTACCTTGATTATCTGGCATTGTATATCTTTGATTTAAATATCTTAAAGCTGCCCCAAGCTCCCCATTAGCACCCCCATACTGAGTTACTAACAACTTAGCCATCCTTAAATCTTTTTTCTTTATATCAACTGGATATTGTAATCTTTTTTCATATTTCCACATCTTATACCTCCCAAGGCCACTTCTCATTTTCCCAACTAAAAGGAATTTTTTCATCGCTTCCTGAAACACTTAAAGGACCATACTTTCTTTCATACTCATTTCTTAACTTTAAAGCCATCGCATTATATTTATGAAATAAATCTAAAACTCCCTTATCATTTGGATAATTATCTAAATATAAATTTAAATCATGAGCTGCAAATCCAATTTGACCAATATTTAATAACATCTCTTCCCTTTCACTTCTAATCATTATCTTTCTTGGCTTATAATTTTTATATTCATCATATAAATTTTTAAATAAATTCCCCCTTAAATAACCCTCATAAGGACTTTCTAAATTATTTAAAACTGTTACTTCTTGATTTAAATCATTTTCTAAATCTTGGTTATCAATATTAAGATTATTTTTATACTCATAATTATTTTTACAATCATCTGAATTTTTAAAACTTTTCTTCTCTTTAAAATTTGTAAAATAATCTATTTCATTAAACATACTATAATTCATCTTTCCCCCTCGATATAATTTATTAGATTAAAAAAAATAGTATTAGGTAAAATAACTATTTTTCAAAAATTTTAATATCTTTTAAACTATCAATTTTAATAATTTGATTATCCATCGTGATAATATGATTATTAACAACTCCTGCTATTTGACATTCTTTCTCTTCATTTTCAAAAACTAAAATTACTTTTGTATTAAAAATATAACTTTTTTGATTAATTAATTCTTTTATCTTATCTCTAACACTTAAATTAGTAAATTTCTTGTCTAAATTTTTATTTTTAAAACTTGTTTTTAAATCATTTTCACCTTTTAAACTATCAAATACTTCTTTATTATTTTTGACTTTTTTAATTTCATTTTGATATATCTTTGGTAATTTTTTCATAATCAACTCCTAATAAATCATATGTCATAAGTATATAATTATTAATTAAATCCATACTATTAATATGAAAAAAGAAACGATTAATTTAAATATTATTATCTCTCTCTTAATCTTTTTTGTTTTTAGTATCCTAAGTATTTATACAACTATTTCTTTTTTAAAACCTAGTTTAGAAAATCTTTATTTAAAACAATTAATTTTTTATATTTTAGGTTTTTTAATTACTATTTTTATTACTTATAAAGGTTTTGATTTATTAAAAAAATATCATTTTCTTATTTTTATTGGACTTAATATTTTACTATTATTTTTACTTATCTTTGGTTATCCTGTTAATGGTAGTAAATGTTGGTTATTTATTGGTCCTATTAGTTTTCAACCAAGTGAACTTATGAAAATTAGTTTAATTATCTCATCGGCTATGATTATTAGGAACTTTAAAAAAGAAGATTGGAATATGAAAAGGGAATTTAAATTAATTTTAAAATTATTTATCTTGACTTTAATACCTAGTATTTTAACTTTTTTAGAACCAGATACTGGAGTTGTTATTATTTATTTTTTAATATTTTTAACAATGCTAATCTTAACAGATTTAAGCAAAAAATGGTATTTAATTGCTAGTTTAATTCTTGTTTTTTTAGGATCAAGTTTGGCTCTTCTTTATTTTTTGAAACGGGATTTATTTATGTCTTTAATAGGAGTTAGTCTTTTTTATAGGTTAGACCGCATTTTAAATTGGAAAAATGCTAGTGGTTTTCAACTGAAAAATAGTTTAATAGCAATTTCAAGTAGTGGTTTAACGGGATTTGGCTTTAATAAAAATATTATTTATTTCCCTGAACCTCAAACAGATTTTATTTTTACAACTATTGTTGCCAATTTTGGTTTCTTAGGAGCAATTTTTTTAATTTTTACAATTTTAGTTTTTGATACATCAATTTTAAGACTTAGTTTAAAAAAAATTAATTTGGAAGATAAATATATTACTTTAGGTATTTTTGTTATGCTTTTTTATGGACAAATTCAAAATATTGGGATGACTTTAGGTTTATTACCAATCACTGGTATTCCACTTCCTTTTATTTCTTATGGGGGAACTAGTTTGCTTTCTTATTTATTTATCGTTGGGGTTATTTTAAATATTAATAAATCAAGGTTTAAATATCGTAATTAAAAAGTTAGTCATTTTCTATTAATTTGAATAAACTATTTTAGGTGATAATATGGCAGTTGTAATGATTAATCCCAGTCATGGAGGAAGTGATTCTGGGAATATAAATGGAACTTTGATTGAAAAAAATTATAACTTAGAAATTGCTAAAAATATTAATGAGATTTTAAATAAAAATGGTATTACTAGTTATCTTTTACGAACTGATGATAGTACTTTAAGTACAGAAGAACGTCTTGAGTTAGTTAAAAAATATGAAAAACCTGGAGAAGATAATATTCTTTTGACTCTTAAATTAGCAAATGGTAATGATAGCGGAGCGGAAATAATTTATGCTTTAAGAAATAGTGATAAATTAGCTAGTAACTTAACTAGTAATATTAAAGATATTGGATATGAAGTTTTAAAATATTATCAATTAAGAAGTCCTGATGATACTTCAAAAGATTATTATGAAATTATTAGAGAACCTATTAATACTGAAAGTTTAATTTTAAGTTTAGGATATGTTGATAATTCCTATGATAATAATTTTTTATTAAATAATAAGCAGGAATTAAGTCAAAGTATTGCTAATGGTATCTTAGATTATCTCCAAAAAGGAAATATTTATATTGTTAAAAAAGGCGATACTTTATATCAAATTGCTAAACAATTCGGGGTAAGTGTTACTGATATTAAGGCTTTAAATAATTTAACCTCAGATGCTTTAACCATTGGTCAAGAATTAATAATACCCAAAAAGCAAACAGATACTCCTCCATCAAGTGAATATTTAATTTATCAAGTTAAAGCTGGAGATACTTTATATAGCATTGCAAGAAAATATAATACAACTATTGATGCTATTAAAAATATTAATAATTTAACGAGCAATAATTTAAGTTTAAATCAAATTTTAAAAATACCAACGACATCAGAAGAAGAAAGCGTTGATTATTTTAATTATACAGTTAAATCAGGTGATAGTTTGTATAAAATAGCTAATCTTTATAATACAACAGTTAATGAAATTGTTCAATTAAATAATTTAAGTAGTATTAATTTAAGTATTGGTCAAGTTCTAAAAATTCCTAATAAGACCAATGATACTGAAAATAAAAATTATTTTAATTATACAGTCAAATCAGGTGATAGTTTGTACAAAATAGCTAATCTTTATAATACAACTGTTCAAGAAATAAGAGATTTAAATAATCTAACTAGTAACAATTTACAAATTAATCAAGTTCTAAAAATTCCAATTAACAATCAAGAAGAAAATTTTGATTTTATAAATTATACAGTTAAATCAGGTGATAGTTTGTATAAAATAGCTAATCTTTATAACACAACTGTTCAAGAAATAATAGATTTAAACAATCTAACTAGTACTAATTTGCAAATTAATCAAGTATTAAAAATACCTAAAAATAAAGGATAATAAAAGTAATTAAGCTTCTAAAATCCTTTTTTATTTATTAAATTTTAACATTATTATTCTAAAAATAAACTTAATGATACTTTTTCTTTTTCTTGATCAATTCCAATTACATACACATCAACAATATCACCAACTTGCAAAACTTCACTTGGATGTTTAAGAAATTTTTTACTCATTTTAGAAATATGAATTAAGCCATCATTATGAAGTCCAATATCAACAAAAGCTCCAAAATCAACTACATTACGGACAGTTCCTTGAAGTTTTTCATTTAGTTTTAAATTTGCTATATCTAAAATATCACTTCTTAAAATCGGTTTATCAAGTTCATCACGAGGATCACGATTAGGTTTTAAAAGTGATTTTTTTATATCTTCTAAAGTATATTTATCTATCTTTAATTCAGCTAATTGATTAATATCAGCTTTTTCTAATTTTTCTTTTAAAATATCAGTTCCAATTTCTTCTAAACTAGAACCTATCAAATTTAAAAGTTTCAATGTATCAGCATAATTATCTGGATGAATATCAGTTTTATCTAAAGGATTATCTCCATCCATTATTCTTAAAAAGCCGATAGCTTGTTCATAAATTTTCTCACTTAGACCTTTAACATTTTTTAGTTCTTCACGACTTTTAATTTTTCCAACTTTATTTTTATAATCAATAATATTTTTAATAACATTTTTCTTTAAACCAGAAATATAACTTAAAATAGATGAAGAAGCATTATTAATATTTACTCCTACTTGATTAACTATTTTAGAAACTGTAAAATCTAAAGCTTCTGTTAATTCTTTACTAGGAATATCATGTTGATATAAACCAACCCCGATACTTTTAGGTTCAATTTTAACAAGTTCAGATAAACTATCTTGAAGTCGTCTTGCTAAAGAGATAGCACTTCTTTTTTCAACGGTTAAATTAGGAAACTCTAAAGCTGCTAAAGGAGATGCTGAATAAACACTAGCTCCTGCTTCATTAACAATAATGTAACCTAAATTCAAATTATATTTTTTTAATAAATCTGAAACAAATTTTTCATTTTCTCTTGAAGCGGTTCCATTTCCAATTGCTATAATATCAACTTGATATTTTTTAATTAAATCAACAATTATTTTTTCACTTTCTAAAATCTTTTCATGAGGTTTAGCTGGATATATCACGGTTACTTCTTCCATTTCCCCAATCTTATTAACAACAGCAACTTTTGTTCCAGTTCTATAACCGGGATCAAGAGCTAAAACAACTTTCTCTTTAATAGGCGGAGTTAACAATAACTTTTCTAAATTATCTTGAAAATTTGAAATAGCTACAACATTAGCTTTATCAGTTAATTCACTTCTTATTTCTCTTTCAATACTTGGTAAAATTAATCTATTTAAACTATCAGAAATAGCATTTTCAAGAATATTAGAACATTCTAAATTGGTTGAATCCTTAATTAATTTCTTTTTTAAAAAATCTAAAATAGGCGCTATTTCATAATCAAGTTTAACAGTCAAAATTTTTTCCTTTTCCCCTCTATTAATTGCTAAAACTCTATACATTTTAAGATATTTAATAGATTCTTTAAAAGAATAATACATTTCATAAGTTTTATTTAAATCTTCAGCATTTTTTTTTAATTTAGAGGTCAATACTCCACGACTATAAATATAAAATCTTATCCATTTTCTAAAACTTGCATTATCACTAATCCACTCAGCAATAATATAACTAGCTCCCTCAATAGCTTCACTTTCATTTTTAACATTTTCATTCAAAAACATTGAAGTTTCAATATTTTTATTTGGAAAAGACATAATAATTTTAGCCAAAGGTTCTAAACCATTATTAATAGCATCTGTTGCTTTCGTTTTCTTTTTTTCTTTATAAGGACGATACAAATCTTCTACTTCCACTAACTTTTGGCATTTTAAAATATCATTTTTTAACTCAGAAGTTAACAATCCTTTCTCGTCAATTAAACGAATAACATCATTTTTCCTATTATATAAATTTTCTTCATAAGTATAAAAATTTTCAATACTTCGAATTGTATCTTCATTTAAATTACCTGTTACTTCTTTTCGGTATCTAGCTATAAAAGGAATTGTATTTCCTTCTCTTAGAAGTTTTAAAACATTTGCAATTTGACTTTCTTTAATATTTAATTTTTCTTCTAAATTCTTAATTATTTCTGTATTCATTTTTATCACCAACCTCATTATATAAGATTAAATATCAATATACGATACTTAGATAAATTTTAAAAAAATTACTAAATAAAACTAAAAAAATTTAATCTAATTTATAAAATAATATCATTATTTGTATCAAACTTAACATTTAAATATTTTCGACTAGCTAAATAATCACACATATGAACAAAGTTTTCATATTTTGTTTTTGGAACAGGTAATACTTCATTACCATTATAATCTGTATTCCAAGGTCCCATATGTGATTCAATAGCTTTACAAACAAACTTAATTTCTTCTTTATTTAATTCTAATTTATCTTGATTATCAATAATATAATTTTTTATTAAAGTTGGGTGATCAAACTGCGTATAACGATTATGTGTTAAGCCACTTTTTAAACCATCATGAAGCATTAAAGTCATAAGCATTAAATCTTTTTCATCACTAGTATATTTATTTCCAATAATTGGATTATCAAGAAGATCTTTAGCAATTAATAAAGCCACTTTAACATGTCTTACTAAACCACCTTCTCCTAAAGTAAACTCCGGGTGATACTTACCAGTAGATGAAGCTGGTATTTGAAAAAAATAATCCGGTAATAAACCAATCATAACTTCAGAACTTCTTCTTATTCTTTCGTTTTTAATATATAATAATTCTTTTTTAAAATAATCTTTCTTTTCCATACTACTCTCCTACAAAATTTATTAAAATACTATTTTCAACATATATTCTATCATAACTTATATAAATATTTGTATTATTTTCTTTAAGTAATCCCTGTTTTAATAAATCTTTAACATTGTATAAATCTTTAATATTAACCTGATACTTTTTAAAAAAATCTTTTTTATTAAGACCAGCTATTTTTCTAAATCCTAAAATTAAAGCATAAGATAATATATCATTTTGACTTAATCTTTCTTCAGTTTCAAGATAATTACCATTTAAATAGTTTTTTAAAGAAGTGGTGTTATTATAACGAATATTATTAAGATAACCAGCTGCTCCTAAACCAAAGCCATAATAATAATCATTATTCCAATAAACTAAATTATGTTTAGCTTCATATCCTTTTTTAGCAAAATTACTAATTTCATAATGTAAATAACCATTTTTAGTTAAAGTTTTTCTTATTAAATCATACATACAAAAGTCTAAATCTTCTAAAATTGCTTGTTCTTTTTTAATACCTAAAATAGTATGAGGATATATTTCTAAAGAATACGTTGAAATATGTGAAACATCTAAACTTAAAAAATTAATTAAATCATTTTTTAAATCTTCTAAACTTTGCTTTTTTAAAGCATAAATTAAATCAACATTAATATTATTGATACCAATTTTCTTAATCATCTTAATCTTTTTTTTGACTAAATTAAAATCATGATGACGCCCTAAATATTCTAAATTTTTATTTTTAGAAGATTCAACACCCATACTAATTCGATTAACACCATTTTCAAAAAATAATTTAAGTTTTTCGAAAGTTAAATTTTCAGGATTTACTTCAATTGTAAATTCATAGTTTTTATTAAATTTAAATATTTTTAAGATTGCAAATAATTCTTGTAATTCTTCTATATCTAAAGAACTTGGAGTTCCTCCTCCAATATATAAAGTTTTTAAAATCTCACCTTGATATTTATTTAAAATTTCTTGTTTTAAGCTTTTCAGATATTTTAAAACTATTTCTTTATTATAAAAAAACTTTGGAAAATTGCAATAAGAACAAATATGATTACAAAAAGGAATATGAATATAAACGGAACTAGTCATTTAATTCCTCATTAGATAAAACTGCTAAAAAGGCTTCTTGAGGTATTTCAACATTACCAATTTGTTTCATTCTTTTTTTACCTTCTTTTTGCTTTTCAAGAAGTTTCTTCTTTCTAGAAACATCTCCACCATAACATTTAGCTAAAACATCTTTTCGCATTGCTTTAATATCTGATCTGGCTATTACTTTAGAACCAATAGCTGCTTGAATAGGAACAACAAACATTTGTCTCGGAATCATGGTCTTTAAATTATTAACAACAACTTTACCGCGATTATAAGCAAAATCTTTATGAACGATACTAGACATTGCATCGACAATAACTCCATTGACTAAAATATCCATTTTAACAAGATTATTTGGTTTATTACCAATTAATTCATAATCAAAAGAAGCATAACCTTTTGAAATACTTTTTAATTTATCAAAAAAATCATATACTATTTCACTAAGTGGTAATTCATAATGTAAAATAGCTCTCTCAGGTGTCAAATATTCAATTGCTTTATATGTACCTCTTTTATTTTGACAAAGTTCCATTAAAGGACCAATATATTCACTTGGAGTATAAATGTTTGTTAAAATATAAGGTTCACTAATTGCTTTGATTTTGGTAACATCAGGTAATTTTTGAGGAGAATCCACCATTACAATATTACCATCAGTTAATAATACCTCATAGATAACAGAGGGACTAGTGGCAATTAAATTTAAGTTAAATTCTCTTTCTAATCTTTCTTCAACCACATCCATGTGAAGTAATCCTAAAAAACCACAACGAAAACCAAAGCCTAAAGCTTCACTAGTTTCTGGTTCAAAAGAAAAACCACCATCATTTAATTTTAGTTTTTCTAAAGCTTCTCTTAAATCATTATATTTATTGGTTTCAGTTGGATATAAACCAGTAAAAACAACTTGTTGCATTGGTTTATAACCTGGAAGTGCTTCTAAACAAGGATTTTTATAATTAGTAATTGTATCCCCTACTTTAACATCACTAATATTTTTAATCGAAGCAACAACATAACCAACTTCTCCAGCTTTTAAAGTGTCAACTTTTAAAAAATTTGGATTATAAACAAATAATTCAGTTACATCATAAACCGAATTAGTTTGCATAAAAGTAATCTTGTCCCCTACTTTTAAAGTACCATCAAAAACTCTTGTTAAAGTTAAAATACCCCGATAAGAATCATATAGACTATCAAAGATTAAAGATTTTAAAGGTAGATCACGATTTCCTTTAGGAGGACTAACTCTCTCAATAACAGCTTCAATTAGCTCTTTTATTCCCTCCCCAGTTTTAGCACTTGTTAAAATTATTTCCTCATCTGAAAAGCCAAAAGTTTCAACAAGTTCTTTTTTTACTTTTGGAATATCAGCGCTTGGTAAATCAATTTTGTTAATAACCGGAATAATAGTCAAATTATTATCTATAGCTAAATACATATTAGCTATTGTTTGAGCTTCTACGCCTTGGGTTGCATCAACTACTAAAATAGCTCCGTCGCTTGCAGCTAAACTTCTACTTACCTCATAAGAAAAATCAACATGTCCTGGAGTATCAATTAAATTTAACATGTAGTTTTCACCTTGATAATTATAACTAAGACGAACGGTATTTAATTTAATTGTAATTCCTCTTTCCCTTTCAATATCCATATTATCAAGTAATTGTTCTTTTAATTCCCTTTTACTAACCGCATTTGTTACTTCTAAAATTCGATCAGCTAAAGTTGATTTACCATGATCAATATGAGCAATAATTGAAAAATTTCTAATATTTTCTTGTTTCATAATATCACCACACATATTAAATATTTTATCATAAGAAAGAAAAAGAAACTACTATTTTTAGTAATTTCTATAAATTAAGCAAGTGTCAAAATATACGGATTCTCGATACTTCCATCTCCTTGAGATATTAAAATATTAGGGCTTAAATTAATAACCGTACGCACTCCATGAAAAGATGTAAGATTTGATCCTTGATACAACTGACCAGTAGAATACACACTAAAATCAAGAGAACTAGCAACAGAAGAAGCAAATAACGAAGGTGTCATTGTCCAATAATTACTATTTGTCCTTAAATAATAATCTTGGTTTTTCATATTATATTTTCCTCCTGCTAAAGCTACTTCATCGGCTGTTATTAAAGCAACAGGATATGTTAATTTGGCATTTCCACGACTTGCTGTTGTTGAAAATTTATCATTATTATCAAAACATTTTAATGTTGCTGTTTTACTTTCATCATTATATAATCTTTTATAAGCCGAATAATGTATTGATGGTACTAAACTAAAGCCGTTTCCTGGATTATTACTAGAAAAACTTCTGTCATTACAAAATGTTCCATCAACTATATAATTAGTAACTGGTATTCCTTTGTTATCATTTTTTCCAATAATATTAGTTTGATACCAATTATCAAGTGCCGTTTTGACGGTACTACTAATTGTATCTTTTCTTGTTGCTTCTAAACTTGTTGATGAATAAGCGATATACTG
>CALVPE010000033.1 GCA_944350485.1 uncultured Bacilli bacterium | reverse complement strand
AGACATATTCTTTAATGAATAGAAAGTGAGTGTTTATGGATAAAAATGAAATTATAAAGAATATTGCTCTAAGGTCTGGTGGAGATATCTATTTAGGTGTTGTTGGAGGGGTTAGAACTGGAAAAAGCACTTTTATCAAAAAAATGGTTGAAACTTTAATTGTTCCAAATATAGAAGATGAATATGAGAAAAAAAGATGTTTAGATGAAATACCTCAAAGTGCGGCTGGAAAAACGGTTATGACAACAGAACCAAAGTTTGTTCCTAATAATGCTATTAACATTAATATTGATGATTTTTCTTGTAAAATAAGATTAATTGATTGTGTCGGTTATATTATTAAAAACGCCAAAGGAATTGAAGATGAAAATGGACCTCGAATGGTTAAAACACCCTGGTATGATGAAATGATTCCTTTTACAGAAGCGGCTGAAATTGGAACAGAAAAAGTTATAAAAGAACATTCAACAATCGGAATAGTAGTTACTACTGATGGATCTATAGGTGAATTTGAACGAGATGATTATATTGAAGCTGAAGATCGTGTTATTTCAGAACTTCAAAGTATAAAAAAACCATTTATTGTTTTAATGAATACAACTCATCCGATGTTACCAGATACAATTCGTTTATGTGAAAATTTAAAAGAAAAATATAAAGTTCCCGTTATGCCTCTTAGTATTGAAACGATGACTGAACATGATATGTTAGATATTTTGAGGGAAGCTTTATATGAATTTCCAATTTTAGAAGTAAAAGTTAAATTACCAGATTGGATTGCTGTTTTAAACCCAAATCATCCAGTTAAAAAATTATATATAGAAAAAATTAAAGAAAGTGTTATTGAAATTGATAAGTTAAGAGATGTAGAATTTATAACTAAGCATTTTAAAGAAACTGTTGAAATTGAAAAAGCTTATTTATCAAATGTTGATCCAGCAACTGGTGAAGTTATTGTAACTTTAGAAGCTCCTGATGATTTATATAATAAAGTTTTACATGAAATTATTAATATTGATATTACTAATAAAAAAGAATTATTAAAACTTTTTCAAGAATATAGTATTGCAAAAGAAGAATATGATCAAATAAAATATGCTCTTAAAATGGTTAAACAAACGGGTTATGGAGTTGCTACTCCAACTTTAGCTGATATGAAATTAACAACTCCGGAGATAACTAAACAAGGTACCCGTTTTGGTGTTAAATTAAAAGCAACAGCTCCTTCAATTCATATGATAAGAGTTGATGTTAATTCGACCTTTGAACCAATAATTGGATCTGAAATTCAAAGTCGGGAGTTAATTAATCATTTAATGAAAGATTATGAAACTGATCCTGGTAATATTTGGAAAAGTGAAATATTTGGTCGAAGTCTCGACGTGATTGTACAAGAAGGAATTCAATCAAAAATTAGTTTAATGCCTGAAAATATTCGTTTTAAATTACAACAAACTTTAACGAAAATTGTTAATCGAGGTTCAGGAAATTTAATTGCTATTGTTTTATAGCAATTTTTTTCTATAATTTATTTTTTATAAAAAAATAGTAGTAGTTATTTATAATATTATTAACTTAAAAAAATTAATAGTTTTATAAAGCTTAATTAAAAGTTTAGTTGTTATATTTATAAAAAAAACTTGACATTTATATTCATTTTTACTAATATATATTTGTATTTGTTATTTAAAGGAGTATTTATTTTAATTCTTACAGAGAGTTAGTGGAAGGTGTAAACTAATAGATAGAAATAAAGAAGACATTAAATAAAAGCAAAGCGGTTGAACCGTTAAAACTAAGAAGTTAGATTACTCTAAGAAATAAGGTGGTACCACGATTTATATTCGTCCTTATACTTAGAGTTTTTTATATAATAGGAGGTTATATGAAAGAAAATATGTATCGTGATTTTTATTGTGGAGAAGTAAATAGTTCCATGGTTGGAAAAGAAATTAAACTTGCTGGTTGGGTTAATTCTATTAGAAATTTAGGTAGTTTAGTTTTTATTACTTTAAGAGATGAAACAGGTATTGTTCAATTAATAAGTGAAGAAGTAAAAAAATATATTAATATTACTAAAGAAAGTACAATTACTGTAACCGGTGTTGTTAGAAAAAGAACTGATGATATGATTAATCCTAATATGAAAACAGGAGAAATTGAAGTGTTGTTAGCAAGTCTTGAAGTTTTAGGAGAATGTGTTAATGTTTTGCCTTTTGAAATAAATAGATCAAAAGAAAGTACCGAAGACACAAGACTTAAATATCGTTATCTAGATTTAAGAAATGAGAGTGTTCATAATAATATTTTGTTTCGTAGTCAAGTTATTGATTTTATAAGACAAACGATGAAGGGAATGAACTTTATTGAAATTCAAACACCAATTGTAACAGCAACTAGTCCAGAAGGGGCTAGAGATTTTATTATTCCATCTCGTAAATTTAAAGGAAAATTTTATGCTCTTCCACAAGCACCTCAAATTTTTAAACAATTATTGATGGTTTCAGGTTTTAATAAATATTTTCAAATAGCTCCTTGTTTTCGTGATGAAGATCCAAGAAGTGATCGTTTATATGGAGAATTTTATCAATTAGATTTTGAGATGAGTTTTGCAACTGATGAAGATGTTTATGCAGTTGGTGAAAAAGTCTTTTATGATATTTTTACTAAGTTTTCAAATAAGCAAGTAAGTTGTTTACCTTTTAAAAGGATACCTTATAAAGAAGCCATTTTAAAATATGGAAGTGATAAACCAGATTTAAGAAATCCTTTAATTATAACTGATTTAACTGATATTTTAAGTCAAGCTGACTTTCCACCTTTTAAAGATACAGTAATAAGAGGTATTAAAGTTAGCAATTTAAATAAAGCTAATTCTTGGTATAAACAAATGGAAGAATATGTTAAAAATCTTGGTGGGGCACTAGGTTATATTAAAGTAACAAATGAAGGTTTTAAATCTAGTCTTGATAAATTCTTTAATGAGAAAATTCGTGATTTATTAATCAGTAGATTAGAATTACAACCAATGGATACTGTTTTTATTATAGCTGATAAGGAAAAATGTGCTAAGATGCTTGGGCAACTTCGAATTAAATTAGGAGAAGAACTTAATTTAATTGATCATAATCGCTTTGAATTTTGTATAATTAATGATTTCCCTTTCTATGAAAAAGATGATGATGGAAATATTACTTTTTCACATAATCCATTTAGTATGCCACAAGGAGGATTAGAAGCTTTGAACTCTAAAGATCCTTATGAAATTGTTGCTTACCAATACGACTTTGTTTGTAATGGTTATGAAATGGCAAGTGGTGGTGTTCGTAATCACAGTCTTGAAATTCTAAAAAAAGCTTTTGCTATAGCTGGATATTCTGAAGAAGTTGTTAAAAGTAAATTTCCAAGTTTATATGAAGCTTTTAAATATGGAGCACCGCCTCATGCTGGTATGGCTCCTGGTATTGATCGTATTTTAATGCTTTTAAAAGATGAAGAAAATATTCGAGAAGTTGTACCATTCCCACTTGGAGCTAATGGAGCTGATATGATGATGGGCTGTCCTGGAGAAGTATTTGAAAAACAATTACAAGAAACGCATATAAAAATAAGGGATTAAAATTAAGAAATAAAAGATAAAATAAATTTCAAAAGGAGAAATAAAAAAATGAAAATAATTTATGGAACAGGAAATATAAATAAATTAAAGGAAATGCAAGAATTATTAAAAGATACTAATATTGAATTAATCTCTCTAAAAGATATTAATTTTAGCAAAGAAATTGATGAAAATGGCGAAACTTTTTTTGAAAACTCTATGATTAAGGCTAAAGCTATTCAAACCTTTTGTTTAAAAAATAAAATTGATTTACCTATTTTAACTGATGATGCCGGTTTATGTGTTAAAGCTTTAAATAATAATCCTGGTGTTCATACAGCAAGATATGCAGGAGATCATGCTCCACAAATTGTTTGTCTTGAAAAATTAATGAAAGATCTTTTAAATGTTGAAGATCGTGAAGCTACTTTTCATTGTGTTTTAACATTTTTAAAAGATGATTTATGTTTCCAAGTAGAAGGTTTAAAAAAAGGTCAAATTTCTACTAAAATAGGAAAACTAGGTGGACTTACTTTCTCACCTGTTTTTATTCCCGATGGTTATAATTTACCTTATAGTGAACTTGAAAACGTTGAAACACACCGTCACGATGCACTTAATAAATTAATTGCTAAATTAAAAGAATTAAAAATAATTGCTTAGTTAAAAATAACTAGTTAAAGTGAATCTAATATTTTATAATAAAAAATAGATATTAGTTGAAAAAATAGTTTAGTCTTAACTAAGTTATTTTTTTTAAAATAAATAATAAAAACTTAATATATTCTTAAAATAACTTTTCTTTTAACTAATCTTTTTTAATTAAATTTTAGATGCATAGAGTAATAGTATTTAATTATATGTAATTTAAGTATTTTCTAAACTTTATAATAGTAAAAATATTGAAATTTTGTTGGTTTATGTTAAAATATTAATTAATTTCAAGGATTAAATGTTTGGTAAAAAAAATAAATAAAAATCATTAAAATAAGA
>CALVPE010000032.1 GCA_944350485.1 uncultured Bacilli bacterium | reverse complement strand
TAGAAAAAAATTATACCAAAGAACAAATTATTGAATTTTATGTTAATAATCATGGTTTAGGTGGTGCTTGGGGTGTTGAAGCTGCTAGTAAATACTATTTTAACAAATCAGCTAAAGATTTAAATTTAGCCGAAGCTTCTCTACTTGCTGGTATGTATCAAGCTCCAGGAAGTTATAATCCCTATAAAAATCCTGATAAAGCTGAGAAAAGACGTTTGACAGTTTTAAATTTAATGGTTCGCCATGGTTATATTACTAAAGAGGAAGCTGATCTTGCTAATAGTATTCCTGTTTCTTCTTTACTTAGTTATACAAATACTAATCAAAGTGTTTACCAAGGTTACATTGATACATTACTAGATGAAATTAAAGATAAATATGGACTTGATCCTAACAAAACTTCGATGTACATTTATACTAATATGAATAGGAAAAAGCAAGATGGTTTTAATGATATTATAGCAGGTAAAACTTATAAATGGGTTGATGATTATGTTAAAGCTGGAGCTGTTGCTATTGATTCAGCTACTGGTAAAGTTGAAGCTGTTATAGCTAGCCGTAGTAATGATCAACAAGTTCATAACTATGCTACTGATGATAGTCATCAAATTGGATCAATTGCTAAGCCATTATTTGATTATGGTCCTGGTTTAGAATATAATAACTGGTCAACTTACACTTTATTTGATGATAATCCATATACCTATAGTGATGGTACACCAATTAAAAATTATGATGGTGCTTATAGAGGTCTTATTACCCTACGTTATGCTTTATCAGATTCTAGAAATATTCCAGCCTTAAAAGCTTTTCAACAAGTTGATAAAAAGAAAATTATTCAACTTGTTACTAGTGTAGGAATTACTCCAGAAATTGAAAATAATACAATTCATGAAGCACATGCTATTGGCTCATTTAATGGTGCTAGTCCTATGCAAATGGCTGGTGCTTACCAAATATTTTCTAATGGTGGCAAATATACTGAACCTTACTTAGTATCAAAAATTGTTATAAGATCAACTGGTGAAACTATTGAAAATACAAATGAAACAAAACAAATTGTTAGTGATTCAACATCCTATATGATTGCTGATGTTTTAAAAGGAGCTGTTACTACTCGCATGCGTTCTGCTTATGGAGGATCAAGATTTAATATTACTGATCATTTTGCAGCTAAAACAGGAACAACAAATTTACCATCTTGGGTTTGGGAAAAATATCCTGGTTTACCAAGTGATGCTATAAGTGATTGTTGGGTAATGGGATTTACTAATAAAACGGTTATTTCACTTTGGTATGGTTATGACGGAATAGATAAAGATCATTTAGATCGAGTTTTACACTGGGTACCTGCTACTAATGAAAGACAAATTCTATTTAATGCCCTTGCTTATGCTGCGTTCAATCATGATGGAAATGATTTTAAAATGCCAAATAGTGTTGTTAAAGTTGGAGTAGAAAAAGGAACAAATCCTCCTCTACTTGCAAGCAAAAATACTCCAAGTAATGAAATTGTTTATGAATTATTTAAAAAAGGAACAGAACCAACCGAAATTTCAACTGCTTATTCTAGATTAGATAATCCAACTAATTTTAGTATAAATTATAAAAATAAAAAAGTAGTTCTTACTTGGAATAAAGTATCAGATCCTGGTTATATTGCTGATGGTATATTAGGTTACTACATTTACTTTAATGGCGAAGAAATTGATTTTACAACTAAAACAACATATACATTTGAAGGCAAAGATAAGAAAGAAGATTATCTTGGTTCTTATACTATTAAAGCTGGATATAAAGATACTAAAAATTCAATGTCAAGTGGTGTTACTAAAAAATTAGAAAGTGCTAACACATACGAATTAACTATCAAAAATAAAAATACTACTTATTTAAAAGTTGGTGATACAATTGATCCAAGTCTTTATGATGGAAGTTTATTAGTTTTAAAAGAAAATGGTGAAAATATTAATAAAGATATTTCAAAATATTTAACAATTAAAGTTCAAAATAGTAGTATGGATATTGTATCAAATTTATCAAGTGAAGCACCTGAAACTTATACTATAACTTATACCATTGATTATAATGGTTACAGTAGTAGTGTAACAAGTAAAATTGTTATTAAAGAATAACTATAGTTTTAAAAACACTAAAAATTTATTTAGTGTTTTTATTACAAATGTGATACAATATTTCAAACAAGAAAATTTCTAAAAAAATTTAAGAATTTTATAATGAATATAAAGATTATAAAAATTGCCAACAAACTGCTAAAAATTTATCATGATAATAAATGAAGTAGAAATATTTTAACACTTCGAATAAAAAGAAATTATCATTTAAAAATATAAAATTTCTCACAAAATATATATTGATAAGGTTATATAAATTATTATAAATAAAATTTTAATGAGTTTATATAAAAAATAAAAATTTAAAAATAAAGGAAGTGATAAAAATGAATAATAATAAAGACAATGTTATTAATAAAAGCGTAATCAACTGGTATCCTGGACACATGGCTAAAACGAAACGAGAAATAAGCGAAAAAATTAATTTAATTGATATAGTCTATGAAGTAATAGATGCAAGAATTCCAATATCTTCTAAAATTCCTCTTAATGACTTAGTTAAAGATAAAAAAAGGATAGTAATTGTTACTAAATATGATTTATGTGATAAAGTTAAAACTGATACATATTTAAATGAATTAAAAAAAGACTATCCTACCATCGTATTTAATTTAAAAAATACTAGTCAAAAAGATATTAATAATTTAATAAATTTAACAAATGATTTATTAAAAGATATTAATATTATTCGAAAACAAAAAGGTTTAAAAACACGTTTATTTAGGGCTTTAGTAGTAGGAGCTCCTAATGTTGGTAAATCAACCTTAATTAATCGTATTAAAGGGAAAAATATTGCTAAAACCGGCAACAGAGCTGGTGTTACCAAAGGAATATCTTGGATTAAAGTTGGGGAAACCATTGAGCTTATGGATACACCTGGTTTGTTATATCCTAAAATTACAAGCGAAGAAATTGGACTTAATTTAGCAAGCCTTGCCTCCATTAATGAAGATATTTTAAATAAAGAACAAATAGCAACCTATATAGTTGAAACATTAAAAAATAAATATCCTACAATTTTGGCTGAAAGATATAAATTAAAAAATCTAAAAGATAGTGAAACTCTTGATATTTTTAATGAAATAGCTAAAAATACTAATTCTTATAAAAAAGGTAATGAAATTGACTTAGAAAAAGTTTATACAATCATTACTAATGATTTAAAAGAAGGCAGAATTAAAAATATAACTCTTGATTAGAAAAAACTGTTTAAGATGCAAACTTCAATTAGAAGATATAAGACATCAAAAACAGTTTTTTATTAGACTAAATATTAATTTTTTATTCCAAATCGTTTAAAAGGAAAAATAACCAACGAAGTTTTTCCTAAAATATCTTCCTTTTTAATAAAACCAATATAACGAGAATCCAAAGAATCAGGTCGATTATCACCTAAAACAAAGTAATAATTTTCAGGAATTTTTTCTTCTAAAATAAAATCTTCGGTTTTTTTAGGCTTAAAATTTTCTTGAACTTCTTCTCCATTTATATAAAGTTGATTATTTTTATAAGTAACTGTATCACCTGGTAAACCAATTACTCTTTTAATAATAAATTCATTATGCGTTTTAATTACAACTATATCAAATCTTTTAATAGCTGTAAAACGATAACTTATCTTATCAAGAATCATGATATCATTATTTTTTAAAGTATCGTTCATACTATTTCCATTTACTTTAATAGGAGTTATAATAAATTCTTTAATTAATAAAACAGCAATAATTACAAATATATAACTTAATATCTCTTTTAATTTATTATCCATATAACGAAAAAAGACAAGGCCAAACCTTATCTAATTATTCCTTTCTTTGATTCTGTATTGACCAACTAAATTTCTTAAGAATGTCAACTTAGCACGTCTTACTTTACCTTTTTTAATTACTACAATATTAGCAATTTTTGGTGAATGTAGTGGGAATGTTCTTTCAACACCTACACCATAAGAAACTTTACGAACTGTAAATGTTTCACTCACACCTCCACCTCTTTTTTGAATAACTACTCCTTCAAAAGCTTGAATTCTTTCTCTTTTTCCTTCGATGATTTTAACATCAACTCTTACAGTATCACCTACACGAAACTCTGGAATACTAGGATTTAACTGTGACGCGGTAATCTTATCAATTACGTTCATAATACACTTTCCTTTCTAATCATGATTATACTAAAATACCTAGCAGCGAATCACATTTAAGAATATATCATATTTTAAAAGAAAATGCAAATATTTTTTACTTAAAAAAAGAAAATAAACCTTTTTTATCACTATTTTCAGCTTCTGCTTCCACTAAACCCAATTTAGATAATAAGCCATTAAGTTCATTATTAATAATTCGATCATTTAAAGGTGGTAAACTATAATAAATACTAATTCCCGCTTCTTTAGCAAAAACACTAATATCTCGATCTGTTAATAAAGATCTATTCAAAACAACCTTTTTGCCTTTTAAAGTATCAAAAATATGATTATTAATCATCATGATTTGATTAACTCGATATAAAGAAGGTTCAATTAAATAAATAACATCATTACAAATATCATTAACCTGACCATTTCCTAAATCAACTAGAGCAACATCAAAAAAAGCATAATTACTAAAAAATTCTCCTAATTTATTTAAAGAAATTGAAATCATATTTTTATCATTAAAATAACTAAAATCATGCTTATCAATTTCAATAGCAATTACTTTTTTTTTATAAATTTGAGTTAAATTTTTCATTAACATATAAATTAAATCAATGCTACCAGCATCATGAGTAATATTTTTAACACCTAAAATTACTTTTTGATTACTAAAATCTGTTCTTAGACTCAAATCTTCAAAATTATTACTAATAGATTGAACAACAGGTTTATTAACAACTGAAAATTCTTTTACATCTTCAAAAGAATTACTTCTATTAACAAGCTGCGTTAAGCCTTTAAGATTATCAGTAAAATTATAAATATTTATACTTACTAAAAAAGACAAGAACTTAGAAGGTGGTGAATTATTAGGCGGCAAAAATATAATTAATTTCTCAGTATCAAAACGTGACGCTAATTCTTTTAAAACATCTTGTTTTGGAAAGCCATCAATGGCTGTAGCATCAATAATAATTTTTTGATAATACATACCACTAAAACTATTGGCAATCTCAGATACTTTAAATATACCTGTCATCAATTTCATAATTTGAATATTAGTTCCTGTTATTAAATCTTTGTATTGATTAGCTACGATAACATTCATAAAACCTCCTGTTTAATTAACAACTATGATAACTCGTATCACTACATCTTAAATTATAAATTGTTTTGGTATCATTATTTATATATAACTTTAAATTATTACCAATAAGAGGTAGTTTAAAATTAACTTCTGTTGTTATATGAAATATAGCACCATTATTAACATCCGTGCAACAAACAGATAATTTATTATAATATTTCTTACTTTTAACTGCACCATATAACGTATTCATATCCGTTGTATCATTGCTAGTTCCTAATTCTATTTTACCTTCAGTTTGTTCTAGTCTTGTTAAAACATAATTGCTAGCACGATAAGTAGCTGCGTAGTTTATAATTACACCCATAAAAACAATATATACAGCTAAAAAGCCTAATATAATATAAAATAACATTGAGCCACCAACAGCTTCTCTCATACTAACATCTCCTTAAAATCTAATTTTTTTATTTTTCTACTACTATATATCCTGCGTTTCCTGCTTCATTTTCAAATCTGCCCCAACGATCATTAATAGCATTTTGAATTTGAGGCCAAAATAAAGCGAATATTCCAACAATTACTCCAACAGCAATAATAGTAACTAAAGTCATACTTAATTCTCCACTCGCTTCTTTCATATACAATCTCCTTTCTTATTTTACTAATTTAGTATAACATCTATTTTTTTATTTTTCAATATTTTAGAAAAAATTTATTATCTATTATAACTAACTTTTTTTAATTTAACTAAAATCTTTTAATACTTCTTTTAACTCTTCTAAACTAGAATCTTCTTTTTCTAATTTTTGATCAAACCACAAAGGAATATTTTCTTCTTTAAGATTTTTCTTAAAAGAATTATTATTACTAATTTCACTATCTTTAAATATCTTCTTTTTAAATTTCTTATGTTCCTTTTTACAAATATCCATCGCATCAGTTACCGTTTCGACTTTTAAGCGTTTCCACTGTCCAACAATTGTCTCGATATAATCTTTATTTAATTTTTTATTATTAACTTTTAAAACATAATCAATTAAAACATTAATAACACCAGGATTTAACTTTTGTTCTAACATTAAATTTTCAATTAACTTTTTATCTCGATTAGTAGGTTCGGTGTTACCATAACATTTTCTTAAAAAGTCATAAGGACTAGTATTTTCAAACATATAAATCATTTTGGCCAACTTTGAATCATTTCCAAGGGGAGTTTTTAAATAATCTGGTTGTTTGTTATAAATTAAAGTTGGAAGACGACCATTATTTTCAAACTGATAATAATTCCTACAGCTTTTCCTTAATTCATTTTTATCAATTAAACCTCTTTCATTTAAACTATTACGAACTAATCCTTGCATATTCAAATTATCTATTTTATAAATATAAGCTAAATTAATTATTAAATCTTTAATATCTTCTGTAAAACATTTATCATTTATAAGCCTTTTTGGAATACTACTTATTAATAAATCTAAATCAATATCACTTTTAACTAAAATTTTTCTTTTATTATTTTGAATAATATCCGAGTTATCAAATAATAAACTTTGATTAACACTTGATGTAAAAACATTTTCAAAACTAGAAGTTATGTCCTCATAATCTTTAGTTACTAGTCTTGGTATTTTATAATAGTCTTGAAGCCTTTTATACTCAGTTGATCCGATATTATTATAAAGAACAATATTTAAAATAGGATGATTAAAAAATTCATAAGCCGAAAGAGGTGCATATAAAACATAGAGATAATTATCAATTTCACCTCTTTTTAAATACGTTTTTAAAAGTCCAATACCTTCTAATTTAAATCTTGCTTCTAAAATACTTTCTAATTTTAACTGCATTAAGGTCATTAAATGATGATGATCGTATTCATAATTTTTATCTTTACAGGCTTTAAAATCATTTAAAAAAGTCATATATAAAGAAATAGCTTGACTTCCAATAATTGGTTGATAAAGACTTGTTAAAATATTAATCTTTTCATCAGTTATTAGAGCTTTATTATAAACACGATAAATATCAGCCGGAGCTAAATTATTATTTAACATGTCTTATCTTCCTTTCCAGGATATTATATCACAACATTGAAAAAATTAGTTAAATTAACTCATAAAAGCTTTAAAAATCCAAAGAGAAATCATTAAAATATCAAGAAGAAATAAAGATGATAAAGCAATTGTCATATAATTAGCAAACCCCATTTGAAAAGATAATTTGGTATCTTTATTATTTAACAATTGTTTATTATAATTATCTTCTTCGTAAAATTTAAAATCAGATTGTAAATTTTGAATATTATTTCTAATTATTTGCATTTCTTCAATATTAAAACCTATAAAAGATAAAATTCTTTTTGAAGAAAAATTAAGAGTATAAGTATTTCTATTTTTTAAAATCGAAAATTTTTCTTGAGGTGCTTCATAATTACCTTGAATTTTAGTAAGTATTTCTTTTAAATTATTAAAAAAATTTTCTTTATCTATTTTAACAAAAGTTAAATTAAGAGTATCATTTGCATAACCAAAACTAACTTTGACAAGATTAGTAATATTATCTACTTGAATAATTAATTGGTTAGTTTTTTCTCTAAGAAGATATAAATCTAAAACACTTAGTAAATAACTAATATTCATAAACACCTCTCTATTCTTTATTAATATAACATATTTTTGAATTTTTATCAAATTTTATTTTTTTTATTTTAATCAAGAACTTGTATTAATTTCTCCATTAAGATCATCAATACATTTTTGTAACTCATCTAAACCTATGATTTTAAGTAATAGACTTAAAATGCTTGGAACTATTAATATTAAAATTGCTACTATTACTCTTTTACCAAAACGATTTCCAGCTTTTTTTAGAGCTTCTTTATCATTGTTAAAGATTACTTTGGCAAAATCAAAACTTGTCAAAATTATTAAAAGAATTGGAACAGCAATATAAATTAGATTAAAGACATTTTCTCTTAAAAAATTTATAAATGAAAAACCTAAAATTGAAGAACATTCTTTTTCAATGGTGTCTTTTAAAATGTTATCCGGTAAACCTAATAATTTATTTTTTAAAATGTAACTTTTACTATTTGCATCGTTTGAAGATTTATCTGAAAAACTATAAGAACTTCCACTATAAATAATATATGCTGGGTAATTTTTTAAATCTCTGTTCTCAAAAATATTTTTATATGAATCATAATTAGAAATATTAATTTTTTTATTTCCAACGTAAGCTTTATAACCATCAACACTATCTTTACTTATTTTTATAATTTCATTACTATTTCCTACTAATATATAGTTTGCTAACAAATTATTAATCTGACCATCACTGTTAGCTTCTTCACCATTTAAAGTTAATTTTAAAGATGAATAAACAGAATCAAATCCTACAGAACAAAAATTACCATTACGCGAACTACATGTTAAATAAACAAATTCTGGACAAGTAGAAACATTTGTTATAGAATTATTTAAACTATAATTTTGATAAAAACTACCAAATAATGCTTCATTGGTAGTAGTATGATCAGTTAAAATAGTCATACTAAAAATTTTCGTATTTTGATTATTATAATAAACACAAGTTGATAATACATTTTTATTATATTCTTCTTCATTACCTAAATTAGGATCATTTTGAATATCTTCTTTTACTAAAGGAAATATTTTGGAATCACTATTTTTTTTATTATCATCTGTAAAATAAATATTATATAAATAAGTAACTGATCTTGTCCCACTGGTAATATCTACATCATAATATAAATCAGGACATTTTAATTCATATTTGCTATTACGAATTCTAATTTCAGAAATTTGATTTGGAAAAGATGTTGTGAAAGTTGTATAAGCAAAACTTTTTTTAGCTCCTTTTTCTATAGTAATTTGCTTATTTTCATATTTTATAATAACCATATAAGTATCATCAGTATATTCACAATATAAATATTCTTCAGCAAAAACATTAATTTTTATTAAAAATGATAAAGAAAAAAATAAAATTATTTTTAAGCAAAAGCTTTTGTTCATAAAATCACCTTTAATTTTTTTTATATATTTTAATAAAGTTTAATTATTCAATTGTTTCAATATCATTATTTTCAAGTTTTACTAAAACTTCTCTTGGTTTTGAGCCATTTTGGGGACCTATTATTCCTCTTTCTTCTAGTAAATCAACAATTCTTGCAGCGCGGTTATAACCTAATTTAAATCTTCTTTGAAGTAATGAAGCACTGGCTTTACCACTTGTTATTACAAATTCAACGATTTCATCATATAAAGGATCTTCATATTCTTCTTTAATATCGGTATTAGCATCGATTTTTCCACTACTTTCTACTGGTGTATTTAAATTTAACATTTTTTCATCATATATAGCTTTTTGTTGACTGATTGTATAATCAACGATTCTCTTAACTTCATCTTCTGTTATCCAAGCTCCTTGAATACGAGTTGGGGTAGATTCTCCCATTGGTAAAAATAACATATCACCTCGGCCTAATAATTTTTCAGCTCCCGTCATATCGAGAATTGTCCTTGAATCAATTCCGCTTGAAACAGCAAAAGAAATACGTGACGGAATATTTGCTTTAATAACACCAGTAATAACATCAGTTGATGGTCTTTGAGTAGCAATTATTAAATGTATTCCAGCCGCTCTTGCCATTTGGGTAATTCTCATAATAGAATCTTCTACCTCTTTAGAAGCAACCAACATTAAATCAGCAAGTTCATCAACAATTACCACAATATAAGGCATTTTTTTTAATTTACTATCTATAGGTAAAGCTTTATTTTTCTTTTCAACCATTTCATTATAAGAACCTATATTTTTGACCCCTTTTTCTTCAAAGATATCATAACGATCTTCCATTTCTTTAACAATTTTAGCTAAAGCAACACTTGCTTTTTTAGGATCCGTTACAACTGGTGCCATTAAATGAGGAACACCATTAAAAACTGATAATTCAACTTTTTTAGGATCAACTAGTAAAAGTTTGACTTCATCAGGTTTAGTTCGCATTAAAATACTTGCTAAAATACAATTGATACAAACTGATTTACCAGATCCAGTAGCCCCGGCTACCAATAAGTGAGGTGTTTTATTAATTTCACAATACTGAGGCTTACTTAAAATATCTTTTCCAAGTGCTACTAATAATTTATTATCTGATTTTTCACGAACTAATTTTTCCATGATTTCTTTCACAAAAACTGTGGTTGGTGTTTCATTGGATATTTCAATTCCAACTGTACTTTTCCCAGGAATCGGTGCTTGAATACGAACATCTTTTTTAGCTAAAGCTAAACTAATTTCTTTATTAATTCCAGTTAACTTTGACAATTTTGTTCCCGGTTTTAATTCAAGTTCATACTGAGTAATTGCAGGTCCTACAGTTACTTCGACAACATGACCAATAATTCCAAATTCTCTTAAAACTTCTTCTAATTTTTTAATATTAGATTCAATATTAGCTTGATTATTATTTTTAACTTTCTTTGGTTCATCCAATAAACTTAAAGGTGGTAATTTATAGTTTTCATTTGTTTTAACATTACTAAGCTCTTTAATCTCTTCTTCTTGAGTATCGGTTTGATTAGTATCAACAACATTAACCTTTTTAAGTTCATTTATATTGGTAATAACTTTTTTACCATCTTCATTATTACTATCATTAATTTTTACATCATGATCTTCTTCTAAAGAAATTAAAGGACTGCCACCTTTTTCTTTATGTTTTGGTAACATTTTTTTGCTATTATCAATAACTTTTTTTATAACATCAGCTAAACTAATACCAGTTATTATCAAAATGCCAAAAGTTATTAATACAATATAGATAATTTTAACACCTTGAGTTGCAAATAAACTAGCAAATACACTAACAAAAAAACCTCCTAATATTCCTCCCCCAATATTTTGAAAAGTTAAAGTTCTGTTAGCTCCATCAACAATATCAAACACTTTCATTAAATTTTGAAAAGTTTCTTTCATAGTACCAGCAAAGCCAGTAAACGTAACATCGATATAAGAAACATGTAAAAGCATTAATAACCCAATCAATAAAATATAGCAACCTATTAATTTTGTATTAAAAAAATCAGGATATTCTTTTTTAATAATTATATATAAGCCAATTATTATTAAAGCAATTAAAAATAAAAAATATAAACAACCAAATAAAAAGGCTGAAAAAGCACAAATTAATTCCCCACAAGGACCATAGCCACAAATACCCAAAATACCAATTAAAATATATAAAATTCCATATAATT
>CALVPE010000031.1 GCA_944350485.1 uncultured Bacilli bacterium | reverse complement strand
TATTACATCTTGATAATTTGCTGAGCCTTTATCTGTTCCAAGAACGTTACTTTCATTACCTTTTTCAACATGGTTAATTACATAATCATAACTATTTCTTGTATAGTAAATAGTAGCAGTGTTGTTTTCTGTATCAATTACTATAGTTTCTTTATTTTTGCTATCAAATGTAAATCCTGTAAAATCTTTTTCTTCTACATTGATTACATCTTGATAATTTGCTGAACCTTTATCTGTTCCAAGAACGTTACTTTCATTACCTTTTTCAACATGGTTAATTACATAATCATAACTATTTCTTGTATAATAAACTTTGATTATATTTTGGTTTGTATCAGTTGTAATAGTAAGCGGTAAATTTTCGGTTTTTTCTAATGAATAACCTTTAATTGCTTTATCTTTATAAGTTGTAATTTGACTTTGATAAAGTGCCTTACCTGTTTCCGTTTTGGAGTCATCTAGTAAATTATCATAATAATATTCTACCTTATAACCATAATCAGCTTTAACATAATAGATTTTTATAATATTATTATTTGAATTAGAAGTAATAGTAAGTGGTAAATTTTCGGTTTTTTCTAATTTATAACCTATAATATTCTTATCTACATATGTACTTATAACATCTTCAAAAGTAGCTTCATACTCTTCGGTTTTAGCAGTATCTAATTTGCCATCATAGTAATATTCAACTGTATAATTAAATTTATCTTTCTCATAATAAATTTTAATAACACCATTATTTTCGATTGTATCTGGTATTACTTCGGGATTACTATTAACAAATTTATAACCATCATATTTATTAGTTATATTAATGCTTATTTTATCAACTGTTAAAATATTATCTTCTAATACTTGAACAGTTTCAGTTACTACTTCAGTATCATCTGTAACTAAATTACCATCTTTATAATATTCAACTGTATATTTTAATTCTTTAGTATTATTTTCATCAATTTCATAATAAACCTCAATAACACCATTATTTTCGATTGTATCTGGTATTACTTCAGGATTACTATTAACGAATTTATAACCATAATATTTATTAGTTGTATTAATACTTGTTTTATCAACTGTTAAAGTATCATCTTCTAATACTTGAACAGTTTTGGTTACAACTTGAGTATCACTATCTTGCAAAACCCCATTTTTATAATATTTAATTGTGTATTTTAAATCTTTAGTTTGACTATTATCAGTTACATAATACACTTTTATAATATTGTTATTTACATCTGAAGTAATTGTAAGAGGCAAATTCTCTGTCTTTTCAAATTTATAACCAGTTTTAACTTTATCAGTATAATCATTAATTACGCTTTCAAATTTAGCCTTATTTATCTCAGTTTTAGTATCATCTTTAACGTTATTATAGTAATATTCAACCGTATAGTTAAATTCTTTTTTTACATAATAAACTTTAATTATATTTTCTCCATTATTTTTAATTATAATTTGTTTGTTTTCAGGATTAGTATTTAAAAATTTATAACCATCTTTTAAATTATTATTGATTTTCTCATCCGTTACCTCAACAATTGCATTTTTATAAGCTTCACCAGTTTCTGTTTTGGTATCGTCTTTTACACCCTCATAATAGTATTCAATACTATAATTATATTTAGGTTGTATCCAATAAACTTCTGGATTTTTATCACATGTAATTGTTCCTATTGTACCATCTGGCTTAGTATAAGTTAAAGTAAAATTAACATTTGTTTGATGCCAGCCTGTTGGACTATCTGGATCGATATCAATATAAAATGATTCAGTATGCCCAGTTTCAGTAATTTTAGCAATATTAATTTCTTTACTGTTACCACTTCCACTAGTTAAAGTAAATTGTCCCCCTATTCCATCAACTAATTTAGCATTTTTACCAGCGTTATCAGTTGAGATACTAATTGCAATATTAGTAAATGCATCAGCAACCGCACTTGAATTTGCAGCTACATAATGTTTAATATTATTGGTATCTTTATTCGTACTTGCAATACTTTTCAATACTTTTTCAGCATCTCCACCTTCAGAAACAGAGTAACCAATTGAAAATATTTCAGCTCCAGAATTTTTTAAGGCTGTAGCATTGTCAGTTGCATATTTTTTAGTATTATCATTCATGCTATCGCCAGGACCTTGTGTAATACCATCATCATCAGTATAGAATGTTGGTTCTCCATCACCTATAACAACAACATATTTAAATACATCACCAGTAACCCCATCTAGTAAAACTTTAGCTTGTCTTAATCCTTCACCTAAATTCGTTCCTCCACTTGCATATCCAAAATTAACATTTGAAAAATCTTGGTTTTTGAAATCACGAACAAGAGTAGCATCATTATAAGTATCTTTACAAACATATTCCCAATGTTCCCACCCACATTCATCTTCTTTGTTACCAGAAAATTCAATTAAAGCAAGATTAGCATTTGGAATATTTTTAAGTAAAGTACTAGCAAATGTTCTAGCTCCACTAACGGCATTATCCCATTTCTTATCATACCATCCATTTGCCATACTTCCTGATTTATCAAATACAACAACAGCATAAACATCTTTAGTAGTTGATGTTGTATTTGTAACATCTTTACCTTTAACAGTAAAATCAACCCTATAACGACCTAAAGTATCAGTTTTACTAACAGTTTTTGTAACCTGAACATCACCAGGTTTATCCAAATTACCCATTGTAATACTAACACTATTACCCGTTTGGGTTCCATTTTCGGTTACTAATCTTAAATCGCCTTTTTGATTACTTTCAGCAAATACAGTAAATGGGGCTATTACTGAATTAAACATCGTAATAAAAATTATGATTAAATTAGTAATTTTACCAAAAAATCTTTTCATATAACCTCCCTATCTCCAATTCTCTTATTACATATTCTCCTATCAAAGTTAAATGTATAATAAATGATTGAATGTCTTACTATTATAAAGTTTTTCTTAGAATTGTCAAGAAAAAATTAAATTTAAGTCTCCAAAAATTTTAAATTTAAAAATTTGATAAAAAAAATTATAAAATTAAAATTTTAACATTAATCATTAACTAAATTCAACCTTTACTACTAATATTTCCATAATTTGGTAAATCAATACCTTTATATCATATGTTTTAAACGACAAAATACAACAAAAAAAGAATTTTAAAATTTAACTAAAATTCTTTTTACATACTTAATAATTTTTCTTTTCATACATTTCATATAATTCTTTAAATCTTTGAAAATGGACAATTTCTCTTTGTCTTAACCAAAGAAGTGGTCCAATAACATCAGGATCATTAGTTAAATCAATTAAATTTTCATAGGTAGCTCTAGCTTTTTGTTCAGCTGCCATATCTTCCATTAAATCAGCTAAAGGATCACCTGTTGTTGCAAAATAAGAAACGGTAAATGGGACACCATTACTATCTACCGGAAATAAAGCTCTTTTATGCTCAGTATAATGACTATCTAAACCCGCTTCTTTTAATTCTTCAACGGTTGCTCCCTTTAATAACTGATAAATCATAGTTGAAATCATTTCAATATGAGCAAGTTCTTCTGCACCTACACGATATTCGCAGGGTATACAGGGTATATATGTATTGCAAATATTTAAAACAAAAATTAAACAAAAAACTATACTGTAATAAATTAAAAAATATAAAAATATTAGAATGTAGTAATTATAAATATAAAGAATACTTAATTAAATCGAATTTGACTAAATTAAAAAATAAAACATCTAAGTTGATTAAGTTAGAAAGAAATAGATATAGTATCTTAACAAATGACTTAGAGCACTGTTTTATTTGTGGTAAGCCTAAAAACGATTTGCATGAGATTTTTTTTGGTAGAAATAGGCTTAATTCGATAAAATACGAACTTATTTTGTCACTTTGCAGGTTAGATCATGAGATTATACATAATGATTTGAAAGTTCGTGAAAAGTACTTTATTTTGGCTCAAAAAAAATTCAACGAGGTTTATCCAGATTTGGATTTTGTTGAAATTTTCGGAAAGAATTATTTAGATTGAATATTTAATGGGTTTTTATTTTGGTGATATTGCATTTTGCGTATTTCTATATTTTTTTATATTTAATCTCTTTTGTGTTTTAAATTTAAGTAAAAAAAATTTTTAATAAATAATTTAAAAATTATTAATAAATTTTTAAATAATAGTGATATAATAAACAATTAAATGGAGGATTTATATGGAATACAACGTTTATTGCGATGAAAGTTGTCATTTGGCTAGTAATGATAGTAAATATATGTTGATTGGAGCGGTTTATTGCCCAAAATTTAAAGTAAAAAAAGTAAATGAATACATAGAGCATTTAAAGGAAAATTATAATCTTTCTGATAAAATAGAATTAAAATGGAATAAGATTGATAAAAAAACCGAAAAATTATATTTGGATATTATTAATTATTTCGTTAATAATGATGATTTAAAATTTAGAGTTATTGTAATTGATAAGACAAAATTAGATCATAAAAAATATGAACAAACTGAAAACGATTTTTATCATAAAGCATATTATAATATGTTAAAATATATTATTATTCCTGG
>CALVPE010000030.1 GCA_944350485.1 uncultured Bacilli bacterium | reverse complement strand
ACCACATTTTCTTATTTTGTACCATTGTTTTCTTCTTAAAACGACTAAAAAATGTGCATTTTCTTATGAAAATACACATTTTGGGTCGTAATGCACTTAATTGTGCACTTTACTTAAAATTTAACGTCTTTTTACGAATTTTTAATTTTTTTATAAGTATTACTATAAAAATTCAATATAAATTTTTATCTTCTTAAAATTTTCATTTTTGATTTTTCGGTAACTTCTTTAACTAATTCATTAGTTGTTTTAGCAATTTCTACATAATCAACTTTACCAGTTGCAGTTCTTGGCAAACTTTTTTGAATACAAATAATATCTGGTTGCTCTTCAGGAGATAAATAATTAGTTAAATAATCTATTAAATCTTCTTCTAATTGTCTAGCACTTTTATTTATAAATTCATCAAATGTAACATGTAAAACTATCTTATTATCACAGGAATTTACTTTACAAATTTTAATATCTTGACAACCTTTAATTTTTTCGGCAATATCCAGTAAATTAACGGACTTACTATTAATAATAATTGGTTGCTGATAACGATCTAATACAAATAAGCTACCTGTTCTATCAACATAGCCATAATCTTTTGTATCATACCAAAGTTTTCCTTTAGAATCACGAATTAAAACTTTATCGGTAAGTTCTTGGTTTTGATAATAACCACTCATCATTGCTGGTCCTGTTATGTATAATTTTCCTGGTTGATTATAGGTTAAATCGTTACCGCTTTCATCTTTAACCATAACATTGTTAAATGGTAAAGGTAAACCACCTGATCCTTTCATATTACAATTTGGATGAGCAACACTAAAACATGAATCCATTTCACTAGCTCCATAACCGGCATCTTGGATAATACCAGTTAAATTTTGAAAAGTATTGATTTGGCTAACATCAGCTCTTTCACCACCAACAACAACTTTTTTTAAATTTTTACAAACTTTTTGTCTTTCTTCAAATGGCATATGTAAAATTGAATCCCATAAATATTGAGACCAAATTCCATAATTAGGTAAATGCTTTAGCAAATATTTTGGAACATTTTCATATGTTAAAGCTAACTCTAAAATATTTTCAATTCCAAGACACATAGCCATATGAATAATATCAGCATCCCAAAAAGCTAAGAAAGGTGGAACTAAAGCCAAATTCTTCTCTCCTCGATTTAAACCTAAATTAGCAATTTCATGTTGTTTAGCTAAAGCGTTATTAGCATCATGTGATAATAAAATAGCCTTATTTTTACCAGTTGTTCCACTTGTAAAAGCAATATTAGATGGTAATTTTTCAGAATAAATGCTCTCTTCTGGTAGTAATTCATATCGTCCGACATTTCGAAAATGATTATAAGAAATGGCATTCTTAACAGTCATTTTTTTTATTTTATTACTAGCTTCAAGTAATGCTATTTTTAATCTTTCAAGATTTATAATTGGAGTTGAAGCTGATAAAGGTAAACGAATTTTTCCAATATTTTTAAATTCATCAATATTAAAAAGTTCTGCTACCTGATTTTCAAAAATATCTAAAAAGAAAATATATTTAGGATTAATATCCTTTATTTCATCATACATTTTATGATTTTTCACATCTGCAAAATTTAAATTAGATGTAATTGCTCCAAGATAAGCAGCAGCATATTTTAAAGCTACTAACTCTGGAGTTGACAACGAAACCGTTGCTATAATATCACCTTTTTGAACACCCAAAGCTTTTAAAGAACGAATAAAAGAATTACGTAACTCTGTAAACTCATCATTAGTAAACTTTTTTAAACCACGATTATTTAAAATAACTTGATCACCAAAATCTTTATTACATTCATATAAATAATCAGCTTGATTCATTTTTGGTAATTTTTCTTCCATTTTCTTTGGATCATACCATTGTTCCCAAATTCTATCCTCTTGAATAATACCAGTAATAGGTCTCTTTAAAGGATAACGCTTATTCTCATTAATAATTCCATTTTTATTCATATAGCCTCCTAATTTAATAAAATTATTTATTTTTTAATTTTTATATTTAATTACTTTTTTTCTTTTTAATTTAAACATCTCTTTATAAGGTATATCTTGATACAAACATTTAAAATAATAAGTTAAAACAAAAGGAATAAGTCCCCAAAAAATTGATATCATTTGAAACAATGCAAAAGATTCTAAAATTATTGTTGCTAAACTAAAAATAATAATTAAATATTTATATAGCTTTTTCTTTTTGTATTTTTGATATTTTTCTTCATTATTCATGATTTGTTATCACCGTACCAATTTTTTCTCCTTGTAAAACTTTCAAAAGATTTTCTTGGTTATTAAAATTAATTACTAAAATATCTTTATCATATTTCATACAATCTTTTATACAAGCTAAATCCATAACTTTTATTTCTTTATTATCTAAAACTTGTTGATGAGTTAAAGTGTGATACATAATAGCATCTTGATATTTATTTGGATCTTTATTAAAAACACCGTCAACATTAGTTAATTTGATAATAACATCCGCATCAATTAAAATTGCTTTCATACTAGCAGCTGTATCAGTTGAACAACCAATATGACCAGTTCCACCGCTAAAAACAATAACTGTTCCCTCTTGATATTGTTTTTTTATCTCATCTTCTGAGTGATATTCTATTAATTCATGAAAATCAAAAGGAGAAAAAATTAAATTAGGAATTCCTGCTTTTGTAAAAGCATCACGTAAGGCTAAAGCATTCATCGTTGTTCCAAGCATTCCCATACTATCTGCATTTATAGCTTCCATATCCTGATGACTTCTACCCCTAAAAAAGTTGCCTCCACCAACAACAATGCCAATATTAATGCCCATTTCATGAACTTTTTTGATTAAAATAGCTATTTCTCTAGTCTTATCTTTATTTATATTTTCATTTTCACTCATAAGTGATTCACCACTTAATTTTAACAAAATATTTTTATACATATATCCTCCTATAAATACTCTTTTAAACAATCAAGAATTTCTTCATTAATATCGTCAATTGTTCTAATTTCATCATTTTTAATACAATTAATATTTTTCCAATTATAAAGTTCCGATAACTCAATATAAGCAATTTCCGAATTTTTCAAATGTTCTTCACATTGTTCGTGTTGATCAAGTGATAATCGATTCTTTTTTAATTTGGCTGCATAAGTATATGGAACATGCAAAAAAATAGTTTTATCAGGTTTTGGTAAAGATAATAACCAAAACTCTAACTTGTCAATCCACTCATATAAATGAAATCTATCTTCATCGTTTTTAATTTTACTTCCTTGATGAGCCATATTACTACTTACATAACGATCACAAATAACAAAATAATCATCATCTAAATATTTCATAATTTCTTGTTCATTATATTTTCGATCAGCTGCAAAATATAAAGTAGCTACTTTAGGATTTAAATTAACAGCTCCTTCTGGAAACCAACAATCACATATTTCACTTTTACCAAGATAAGGACCACCTACTATCTTTCCGGTTGGACTTTCATAATTTGGAAAAGTTATTCGAATAGCTTTCTTTCCCATTTGTTCTAATTTTTCTACTAATAACTTACTTTGTGTTTCTTTACCTGAACAATCTGTTCCTTCAATAACAATAAATTTTCCCATTATTTCCTCCTGTAAATAACATGTTGATAGTAAATATTACCATCATGATTTTCTTTAACGATTTCTTTTTTATATAAACTTTTATCAAAGTTTGGAAAGTAAACATTTGCATCTAAACATTCTTCATCTACTTCTGTTAAATAAAGAGTATCAGCATATTCTAAAAATTGTTTATAAATGCTTGCTCCACCGATAATAAAAACTTCTTCTAAATAATCTTTATATTTTTCTAAAACTTCAAATACCGAATTACAAACCTCAACTTCTTTTGGAAAAACTTCCGGATCATCTTTAAAATTTAAAACCACATTTTTACGATTAGGTAAAACCTTTGGAAGTGATTTAAAAGTATTTTTTCCCATGACAACTATTTTACCATTAGTTACTTCTTTAAAATATTTTAAATCGTTTGGTAAATGCCAAATTAAATCATTATTTTTTCCAAGTTCTAAATTTTTTCCAACACAAGCTATCATTGATATTTTCATAAAATCCTCCTATTGTGTAATTTCAAATTTAATTTTACCATGATGTTTATAATCAACTATTTTAATGTCTTTTAAATCCCGGCTATTATCAAATTGATAAAAATCTTTAATTTCCGGATTAATCCAAATTTTAGGAGCTTTTAAATCTTCTAGTTCCTTACCTCTTCTTATTTGTTCTTTAATACCATCAACCTGATTAACATAAATATGAGCATCTTTAATACTCCAAAAAATTTTTCCCGGTTTTAAATTTGTAACTTGAGCTATTAGACTAAGTAAAACTGCATACTGTGTAACATTAAAAGGTAATCCTAAAGGAACATCACATGATCTTTGATGAACCCAAATATTTATTTTACCATCTGTTACATCCCACTCACTTGACCAAACACAAGATGGTAAAACAGCTGTTTTTAAATATTCATTTTGCCATAAACTCATAACCATCCTTCGATCAGTACTATTATTTTTTAAAGTCTCAATCAAGTTATCAATTAAATGATATTTTTTTACAATATAACCATAAGCCGTTCCAATTGTATGGGCATATTCTTTTCCAAAATCTTTAACAACTTCTTTTTTAACAATTTTACCATTTTCTAAAATATTTTGCGTTGCTATCCATTTTCCATCTTCATTAATTTCCCATTCATCCCATATATGATTATTACGTTCTTGTAACCACCTTACATCATTACTCTGAGCTTGATAAATCCAAAGCAGCTCCGTTATAGCATTTTTAAAAAATAGTTGTTTCGTGGTTAAAATTGGAAATTCTTTTTCTAAATCAAACTCAAAAAAATAACCAGGAATTTTAATTGTATTAACACCCGTCCTATTGGAAACCTCAACACCCTCATTTAAAATCTTTTCACATAGTTTTAAATAATCTTTATCAAATTTCGACATATTTACCTCAATTCTTTTTTATTATAACAAAAGAGTAATTGATAATCAATAATTCCTCATACATTAATGAATTTAAAACAAATTTTTA
>CALVPE010000029.1 GCA_944350485.1 uncultured Bacilli bacterium | reverse complement strand
TGTATTTAATTCATGTGGAATATAATGTTGAATTTGTGATATACTTGTCATATGCAATAAGTCCTTTCGTATAAATTTCTTTTTCAATTAATATTTTATACGACTTATTGCTTTTTTTCTATATTAGTGGTGTCACATCAATTGTAACTCTACAAAAAACCGAAACTCAAATTTAGAATATCTTGAAAAAATCAAAAGTTTTTGATATATTTATTAAGATAGGAAGTGATAAAGTGGCTTATAAAAAAAAAGTTAAGAAAAAAGCAAAAAGAATTGCTACTTTTGGTGTCATTTCTATTGTTTTAATTATTTTAATAGGTTTAACTTTATTTAAAATAGTTTTTAATATCATTGAAAAGTATAAAGAAAAAAATAAATTAGAAGAACAATTAATATCTTTGCAAGATAAGGAAAAAAAATTAGAAACGGATGTTAAAAAATTGGAAGATCCAGAATATTTAGCAAGATATGCTAGGGAAAAATATTTTTATTCTAAAGATGGAGAATTAATTTTAAGATTACCTGAAGATTAAAGAAAAAAGTTTCTTTTATTTTTTAATGAATTTAATTTGAAATTTTTTGATATTGCTTGATTATTAGATTTTAATTTAGTAAAATACTTTACAAGGTGAAGTTGATGGATTTAGTTTATAATTTTTTAAATAAATTTAATTTCAATCAAGGGACTAGCATTGTTGTTGGTGTTAGTGCTGGCGAAGATTCGATGTGTTTATTAAATGTTTTGATGGGTCTTGAGCAAAAATACTATTTTAAGATTATTATTGCTCATATAAATCACAAAAAAAGAGTGGAAAGTGATGAAGAAGAACATTTTTTGAAACTTTATGCAACTCAACATCATATTATTTTTGAAAGTATGTCTATTACCGATAAAATAAATGGTAATTTTGAAGCCGAAACCAGAAAAATTCGTTATCAATTTTATGAAAATTTAGTTAACAAATATCAAGCTTCTTATTTAATGACAGCTCATCATGGTGATGATTTGATTGAAACTATTTTAATGCGTTTAGTAAGAGGTTCTTCTTTAAAAGGATATCAAGCTATAAGTTTAATAACTAAAAAAGAAAATTATCTGATTTTAAGACCTCTTTTATATGTTACGAAGGAAGACATTAGAAAGTATATTAAAGAGAAAAATATTCCTTATCGAGTAGATGTAACTAATTTTTCAAGTGATTATACTAGAAATAGATATCGAATGAATATTTTGCCTTTTTTAAAGAAAGAAAATAAAAATGTACATTTAAAATTTTTAAAATTTAGTAATAAATTAGAAGAAGTTAATACATATCTTAATAAAGATATTGATAAGGCTTATCAAGAGTGTTATCATGATAACTCTTTAGATATTAATATTTTTTTAAAAAATGATTTATTTTTGCAAAGATTAGTTATCGAAAATATTTTTCAAGAATTATATGTTGATTTAACTAGACTTACTGATAAACACATAGATTTAGTTTTAAAATTTCTTTTAAAAAGGAAAACGGGTAGTAAATTATCTTTACCTGGTAACAAAATTTTAGTTATTAATTATAATCAAGCTATTTTTTTAAATCAGCAAGTTGAAAATATCATAGATAGTAATCAAAGTAACAATTATTATTTTGAATTAGTAGATGGTTTAGTTTTACCAAATGGTATGAAATTTATTAAAATAGACAATGTTGAAAACGGAAACGATACATTACATCTTGATAGTAAAGATATTTTAATGCCTCTTTATGTTCGAAATCGAAAAGCAGGAGATTTTATTGAATTAAAAGGAATTAGTGGAAAAAAGAAAGTTAAGGATATTTTTATTGATAAAAAAATTAGTAAAGAAAAAAGGGATATGTATCCAATTATCGTGGATAGTTTAGATAGAGTTGTTTGGATACCTAAATTAAAAAAATCAAAATATGATGTTCAAAATGGAAAAAATTGTGATATAATATTTAAATGTTTGTAAGGAGAGATTTTATGAATAAAAAAGAGATTAAAAAAGGTATTGTACCTTATGTAGTATTAATTGCAATAATGTTATTAGTTATTTACTTTTTTAATATATTTAATGTTAAAGTAAATGAGTTTGATTGGAATCAATTTAATAATAAGTTGAGTAATAATGAAGTTAAGGAAATTACGATTACGCCTAGTATTGATGGTGGAGTTTATAATATTACTGGTAAACTTAAAGATTATAAAGATAATGAAAGTTTTAAATTAGAAGCTCCTTTATCTGATAAAACAATGGAGATAATTTTAGATGCTAACGAAAAGTATGATTTTAAACTTACAAGTGTTAAAGATCCAAGTAGTAGTTATTGGTTAGTAGTTATAGTTAATTTTTTACCAATCATTATAATCGGAGTTATTTTCTTTGTTATTTTAAATAAGCAAGCTAGTGGTACTAATAAATCATTTGATTTTGGTAAAAGTAAAGCTAAGTTAGATGATGGTATGAAAAAGGTAACTTTTAATGAAGTTGCTGGTTTAAAAGAAGAAAAGGAAGAGTTAAGTGAATTAATTGATTTCTTAAAAAATCCTAAAAAATTTCAAAAACTTGGTGCCAGAATCCCTAAAGGTGTATTATTAGTTGGTCCTCCAGGAACTGGAAAAACTTTACTTGCTAGAGCTGTAGCAGGAGAGGCTAATGTACCTTTCTATTATATTAGTGGATCTGATTTTGTTGAATTATTTGTTGGTGTTGGAGCTAGTCGTGTTCGTGATATGTTCCGTCAAGCTAAACATAACGCTCCTTGTTTAATTTTTATTGATGAAATTGATGCTGTTGGTCGTCAAAGAGGAACAGGTTTAGGTGGAGGACATGATGAACGTGAACAAACTTTAAACCAATTATTAACAGAAATGGATGGATTTGGAGCTAATGAAGGAATTATTATTATTGCAGCTACAAATAGAGCTGATGTTTTAGATCCAGCCTTACTTCGTCCAGGAAGATTTGACCGTCAAGTAACAGTTAATTTACCAGATGTTAAAGCTCGTGAAGAAATATTAAGTGTTCATGCTCGTAATAAAATTTTAGATAAAGATGTAACTCTTAATAATTTAGCAAAAAGAACTCCAGGTTTTTCAGGGGCTGATCTTGAAAACTTATTAAATGAAGCAGCTTTGCTAGCTGTTCGTCGTAATAAAGAAGCCATTACTATGAGTGAAATTGATGAAGCAACCGATCGTGTTTTGATGGGTCCTGCTAAGAAAAGTAAGAAATATACTGATGAAGAAAAAAGATTAGTATCTTTCCATGAGGCTGGGCATGTTGTTTTAGGTTTAAAATTAAATTCAGCTAATGTTGTTCAAAAAGTAACTATTATTCCAAGAAGTTATGCTGGTGGTTATGCAATGATGGTTCCAAAAGAAGAAAAATATACACAAACAAAACGTGAATTATTAGAACAAATTACAGGATTATTAGGTGGTCGTGTATCTGAAGAATTAAACTTTGGAGAAATTACAACTGGTGCTCACAATGACTTTGAAAAAGCTACTAAAATAGCTCGTGCTATGGTAACTGAGTATGGTATGAGTGATTTAGGTCCAGTTCAATTAGAACATCAAAATGAAGGTGTTTTCTTAGGAAGAGATTATAATAAAAGTCGTAACTTCTCTGATATAGTTGCTCATGAAATTGATGAAGAAATTAGAAAAATTGTTGGTGAATGTTATCAAAAAGCAACTAAAATTTTAAAAGAAAATGCTGATTTAGTTAAATTAATTGCTGATGCTTTACTTGAACGTGAAACTTTAACTAAAGAACAAATTGAATATCTTGTTGAACATAAAAAATTACCAAAAGATACAACTTTAGAAGATATGACACTTGATGAGTTAAAAGAGTTAGCTAAAGAAAAGAATTTAAAAGGCTATTCTAAATTAGATAAGGATGGTTTAATTAAGTTATTAAATAATCCAAATGTAGAAACAAATTCTGAAAAAAAAGAAGATTAAAAATTATTATAATTAAAATAATTGAACTCTTATTATTAAGTTTTTTAATGGGGGTTCTTTTAAATTCTTAATTTTTCAAAACTTGACATTATAGTTAGAAATTGATATTATTTAACTAGTTATTGGTTGTTTTTTTTAATGTTTTAAAGGAGTAAAAATGGAAAAAATTAGTATCATAGTTCCCTCTTATAATGAGGAAGAAAGTATTCCTTATTTTTATGAGGAAATAAAAAAAACTTTTCATACTTTAAATTATAAGTTAGAGTTAATATTTGTTGATGACGGGAGCAAAGATTATACTTTAAAAGTAATTAAAGCTTTAACGGATGATAAGTGTGTTAAATATATTTCTTTTTCAAGAAATTTTGGTAAAGAAGCTGCTATGTGGGCAGGTCTTAATGTTGCAACAGGAGATTATGTAACCATTATGGATAGTGATTTACAGGATCCACCATCTCTACTTCCTAAAATGCTTGATTTAATTAAAAATGAAGGTTATGATGTTGTTGGAACAAGGCGAGTAACTAGAAAAGGGGAACCAGTTATTAGAAGTTTTTTTGCTCGTTGCTTTTATAAAATTATTAACAGAATGAGTAAAGTTGAAATGGTTGATGGAGCTCGTGATTTTCGGTTAATGACAAGGCAAGTAGTTGATAGTATTTTAACACTTAAAGAATATAATCGTTATTCCAAAGGATTGTTTAGTTTTGTAGGTTTTAAAACTAAATGGCTAGAATATGAAAATGTTCAAAGAGTAGCTGGAGAGACAAAATGGTCTTTTTGGAAATTATTAATTTATGCTATTGAAGGAATAGTAGCCTTTACAACCGTTCCTTTAACAATTGCTATTATAATTGGACTTATCTTTTGTTTAATAGCCTTTATCATGATTGTTGTAATAATTGTTAAAACATTGGTTTGGGGGGATCCAACTACTGGTTGGCCAAGTCTTGCTTGTATTATTTTTATGGTCAGTGGTATTCAATTATTATGTATTGGAGTAATTGGAGAATATTTATCTAAAATGTATTTAGAAGTAAAAAATCGTCCTATTTATATTGTTAAAGAAACTAATCTGGAGACTAAATAATGAAAAAAATTTTAAAAAAATATGAGGAAATTATCCGTTATCTAATAATTGGTGTTTTAACAACAATTGTTAGTTTAGTTGTTTATTATCTTTTAGTTTATACTATTTTCAATCCAAAAAAGGCTTTGGAATTACAAATAGTAAATATTATTTCTTGGATTGTTTCAGTAACATTCGCTTATTTTACTAATCGTCATTTTGTTTTTAAAAAATTAGAAAAAGCAACTATTAAAGAAGCTTTTAACTTTTATTTATCAAGATTATCAACTTTAGGTATTGAAATGTTAATGATGTATTTATTAGTAACTATTTTAAATTTTAATGATAAAATCATGAAATTAATTGTGCAAATAATAATTATTATTTTTAATTATATTTTAAGCAAATTTGTAGTATTTTATAAAAAAGAGAGAAACTAAGATGAAAAAGAAACATTTAAATTATTTAATTTTAATTATTACCATTTTAGTTGGGGTTCTTTTTACCACTAAATTTAGTAATGTTTTTGGATCTGATACTGATTGGATTAATCAGCATACTGTAATTCCTGAGTATTTTCGAATGTTATTTTATAAAACTGGTCGATTGTTACCAAATTTAGTTTTAGCCTATGGAAATTTTCAAAATATTTATAATTTTTCCTATTATGGCTTACTAAGTCCTATTATTTTATTATCTTACTTTTTTCCATTTTTAAGTATGACAAACTATATAACTTTTATTAATATTATTATTTTAATAGTTTCAGCTATTCTATTTTATAATTTTTTAGAAAAACATCAAATTGATAACCAAATAAATTTAACAACTTCTTTATTATTTATTTTAGCAGCCCCATTTATTTTTCATATGCATCGTCATATTATGTTTGTAAACTATATGCCTTTTTTAATTATGTCCTTAATGGGAGTTGACAGTTTACTTGAAAAAAATAAAAAAACTTTACTAATTATAAGTATCTTTTTAATGATTATGACAAGTTACTATTATAGTGTTGGAGGTATTGTTGTTGTAGGTATTTACTATTTATATGCCTATTTAAATAAAACTCCCAAGTTTGAAACTAAAAAGTTTATTAGTCATTTATTCTATTTTATTTTTCTAATTTTAATTGCTATTTTAATGTCAGGTATTTTGTTATTTCCAACTTTAAATACTTTGTTGTTAGGTAGGGGATCATCTGATACAACTACTGGTTTATTATCTCTACTAATTCCTAATTTGAAATTTCATAAAATATTTAATGGAACTTATGCTATTGGTTTATCACTTATTGGTTTTATTGCTCTTTTATATTTATTTTATACCAAGAAAAAAAATAATATAATTATCGGAACAATTATCTCTCTTATTTTATTTATACCAATTTTTTGTTATATATTAAATGGGGGCTTATATTTAAGAGAAAAATGTTTCATTCCTTTTCTACCATTATGTTCTTATTTTATAGCTTTGTTCTTAAAAGATTTATTTAATAATAAAATTAATATTAAAAAATTTATTATTTATTTACTAGTTATCTTGTTACCTTTATATTATTTTAATCAAAAGAGTTATTGCTATTATATTTTAGTAGGTTTTATTATTGTTTTAGGTTTGTTTAAAAAATTTCATTTAAAGAAAATTGTTGCTATTTATTTAGTAATTGTTTCAAGTATTATCTTTATTTCTGAAAGTTTCGGGGAAGATTTTGTTTCTATTAAAAAATATCAAGAAATATTTAATCAAGAAAGTGCTCTTGTTATCAATGATATTAATAATAAAGATAAAACTTATTACCGAACTAATAACTTAGAATATCCAACCAAAACTATTAATAAAGTTTACAATGAAAATTATTTTACCACTAATATTTATTCTTCAACTTATAATAAATATTATCTTGATTTTGTTCGCGAAACTTTTGATATTAGTATGGTTGATTATAATTATTTTCTAGTTTCTGGAAGTTATAACTTATTATTTAATTCTTATATGGGAGTAAAATATCTTTATTCACCCATTAATCCTGGACTTGGTTATAAAAATATAGGTAAGAATTTATATCAAAACAAACTGGCATATCCTCTTATTTATGCTAGTGATAAGCTTATGAGTGAAAAAGAATTTTCTAAATATGCATATCCTTATTCTAATGAATTATTAATGAAAAATGTTATTGTTGATAAAGATATTAATGATAAAGAAGTAGATTTAACTATAAAAAATGAACAAATTAGTTATCAAGTTCTTGACTATCAAGGAGTTAGCATAACAAAGGAAAATCAAGGTTATAAGCTAGAAGTTTTAAAAGAAGGTCAGATTAAATTAAAATTAGATACACCTTTAGATAATAAAATATTATTTATAACTTTAGCTGGTTTAAAAGAAAATAGTTGTAGTTATGATAATATTTCAATGACTATTAATAATATTTCTAATGTTTTAACTTGTAAAACTTGGATTTATTCTAATAAGAATAATGTTTTTAACTTTGTTATAGCTGAAGAACATCTTGAAGAATTAGAAATAAAATTAACAAAAGGAATTTATAATATTGAAAATATTGAAACTTATACTTTAGATTATGAAGATGTTTTAACCTTCAACGAGAATATTGTTCCTTTAAATATTAAAGATATTAAAAATGATGTTATTACAGGAAATATTACTTTAGAAAAAGATGAATATTTAGTTACAAGTATTCCTTATGATAAAGGTTTTATTGTTAAAGCTAATGGAAAAAAAATAGAAACTGAAATAGTAAATAAGGCTTTTCTTGGTGTGCCTTTAAAAGCTGGAAGTTATGAAATAGAGATATCTTATCAAGCTCCTGGGTTTAAATTAGGACAATTTACTAGTATAATTGGTTTTTTATTATTTATTTCTCTAGAAATAATTGATTATAGAAAAAATAAAGTTTGTTTTACGACAAAAGGTGATAAAAAATGATTTCATAAGTCATTTTTTATTTTTAAGAAATGTTGTTTGTCAAAAAAGATGTTAAATAGTAGAAAATTGTCAATTTATATGTTACTATTATGTTGTACATGGATAATTAATTCTTAAAAGGAGGGTTTATGAATTTCTTAAAAATTAATGCCAAGGTACTATTGATTTTATGTTTATTTAGTGGAATCTTATTTTTAAGTACAGGTTGTGGAGATAATAGTAAAAATAGTAATGATGCTAATAATAATTCAACTGTTAACAATGGAAATGAAAACAATGATAATAATAGCAACGCAGGTAATAATAGTAATGACAATGCAAATGGCGAGAGTAATTCAACTGATAATGGTACAGGTTTAAATGATACAACTGATTATTCTGTTTGGGTTGCTAATACAACAATTAACACTGATAAGAACCAAAAAAGTTATAAAGTTATTTGGGGAGATACGTTGTGGTTAATTTCAACAGCTTGGGAAGTTCCATATCAACAAATAGCAAAATTTAACAATATTCCAAATCCTGATTTAATTTATGTTGATCAAGTAATTTATAATCCACTTTTTAAATAATAAAAAAATCAATAATCACCAAAAGAACTTTAGTTAGTTCTTTTTTTTGTAAAAAAATGTCAAAATAAAATAAATTTATATAAAAATTATTTATTTTATGATATTCTTATGATATGGAAAGGTATAGGTGATAATGATATGTTAAGAGCTAATTATGGTGATATGGTATCATCTGCTAAAAAAATATCAGATGCTGCAAATAATTATATATTAAGCTTAAATAAGTTTTATAGTGTTGTAGATGAGTTAAGTACAGTTTGGACAGGAAGTGACAAAAATCAATTTGTTAATACAGTTGAATCTTACAAAGTTGATATTGCAAATCTTGGAGAAATTGTTAATAATTATGCAAATTTTTTAATAACTACTGCAAATCGTTTAAATGAAACTCAAAGTAATGTATATAATAGTGCTGGAAGATTATAAAGGAGGGAATAAAAATGGCAAATGTGAATCAAGATAATTTAAGTATATCAGGAGTAGAGTTAAAAAATAACGCTCAAAAAATGAAAAATGAAATTGAAAATATGCGTAATGCATTACAAGTAGCAAGTACAGAAATGGAAAGAACTAGAGATTCACTTCAAGGAGTAGCAGGTGATACGATAAGAAATAAATATGCGGCTTTAGAGCAAAAATTTAATGATTTTTATCAAGCTATGACTAATTATGCAACATTTTTAGAAAAAACAGCTACAGAATATGAACAACAGGAACAAATAATATCAAAAGCAGCAGAAGATGTTTTAATATCGGATTATAATGAATGAATTTAAAAAGGAGGAATCATGGGATATATTCCACCTAATGGTGATGATGGATCTATTCTTTCTTTTAATGATGCAGATTTAGTAACAGTTAATTCTTTAGAAGTAGTATTAAATGTAGAAGTATCTAAATATGCTGATGAGATTTATACTCGTGATTATATAAGAGAATTATTTACTTCATTACAAAAGGTATGTGAAAATTGTCAAAGTATTATTAATACAACAAGAAAATATTTAGAAAAAAACGAAGAAATAAGCGATATTCCTATGCCTGATATTAAAGATTTTAATTTTGATTTTTCAGGTTTAGATGCTATTTCGAGTGCAGTTTCGGTTAGTACTAATGAACCTTTATATCAAACAGGAACGGTAAAAATAAAAAATGGTTCTTTAAATATCAGAAGTAGTGCTAGTACAGATAGTCAAATAATCGGAAGTTTAAAAAAAGATGTACCATTAAAAATAATTGGAAAAAGTGCTGATGGAGATTGGTATGAAATTGAATTAGAAAATGGGGAAACTGGTTTTGTTAGCGCTAAATATGTTGGTTTAAAAAATTTAGAAACTAATTCAGTATCAGGAAATGAGAAATCTTCAAATGATATGCTAATAGGAAATGTTAATATTACAAGTGGAACTTTAAACGTCAGAGATGGTGCAAGCATTAATTCTAGGATTATTTCATCTTTACAAAAAGGAGATACGGTTAAAATTATAGATGATTCTGATTCAAATTGGTTAAAAATTCAGCTATCTAATGGTAAAGAAGCATACGTTTCTTCAAAATATATTACTAGAGGTGAGTAGATATGAAAAGAAGAATAGATCCAGTAGCTATTAAGGATGTAGGTAATTATATACTAAAACAACTTATTTTGTTAAATGAAGAAGCAACAAATCTTTTAAATGATATAGCTCAAATAGAAAAGTTTTACGATAGTGATGATGCTATTTTAATCAGTCAAAAATATACAGAAAGAGTTAGTAAAATTATTAATATCATTACTATAAATTATGAAAATTATGCTAGATATTTAAGTATTACTTCTTCAGCTTATTTTGATAATTTAAATGAAACAAAAAGTAAAATGAAATTAGCATTAGAAAATAATAATGCTAATTTAACGACTAATGATACAACTACACATTTATTGTCAGCTAATATTTTAAATGGTGTTCAGTCAAATATCAAGGAGGATTAAATGGCAAATACAAATAATATAAAATTAGATTCTCCTGCATTAGAAGGTCTAATTACAAAATTAGAAAATGATAATATAAAATTAGATACAATTATAAAAGATATGGGAACAGCTATTAGGTATTTAGATGAAACAAAATGGAAATCTCGTGAAAAAAAACAATTAGATGCTCTTTTTTTGCCATTTATGAATAAAATTGAATCTAATTTTCTTAACTATTTAATGGAGGTTACAGAATTACTAAAAAAGGCTAATTTAGCTTATCAGAATCAAGAAATAAATATTTCAAAAACTGTTAATCAAGTAGATGCTGCCAATGAAATAGATGTTTTATGAAAGAGGTTAACAAATGGATTATAATATTAAATTAACTGAATATAGAGAGTTTTATAATATGTATGTTGATGTCATTAATAAAGCTTGTGATTGTATAAGTAGAAATCCAAGTAATGTTTTATTAAATAATATTGATTTGTTAAAAGATAGTTTAATAACACCATTATATAAATTAGATTGGGATGATTCAGCTAGTGAAATTATGTTTGAGAATTTAACAATTTCCAATAATAATTTAGAAAAAATTTATAATAGTATTGAATCTGACTTTAAAACTTCAGAGCAATGTTATTTAGATATTAAAGATCAATTGGTGACTTTAAATGAAAATATTGATGATTTTTCAAATAAAATAAATGATAAACCTAGCGAAAACTCTTATAAACTGGAAATTAGAAATGAAAAAAATATAATAGTTGATTATAAAATTGATAGAGATGCTTATTATAATGCTTTAGAAAGTTGGCAATCTAAATGTAGCAAAGCTGGTAATAATTGTCTTCAGATAATAAATAATATAAATGAAAATTTAAAAAAATTAGAAGAAATAAATGGTCATTCACTTGAAATTCAAGGTATTGATAATATGAATTTAGGATTTTCAATTGGTGGTAATGCTTATAAATTTGCTTATTTTACTAAAGACACAGAAGCAGTTTTAAATTCATCTTCAACTGAATTTAGTCGTAATGGGGGAAAATTAACAGTTCGTTTTAATCAAGGAAGTAGAAGTGAATGGAATGAGACTATAGGTGGAATTTCCTTATCTAAATCAGGCTGTGGAATCATGAGTTTAGCAACTGCGTTAACAGCTACCTTTACTTATGAAGCTGGTTATGATGTAATTGTTACACCAATAGATGTAGCAAATGCTTTAAATGATTATGCTAAATACAATGGTAAGTCAGGTTTAAGCACATATTTTCCAAACGGAATGGGAAGCTATGAGGGACTAACTGATGCTGTATCTGATATATATGGAGTAACAATTGTTTATAAAAATACGGGAAGATTAGACAATGAACAAGTTTCTAATGCTACTAATGGTGGAGGAACAGTTGTTTATAGTTTAGCAAACAAATCACATATAGCAGCAGTTACAGGTTTAAATGAAAATGACGCTTTAATGATTGCTGATACTGGAAGTGGAAAAGCTGGTTATGTTTATGGTACTGATAAATTTGATGGAGGAAAAAGATCTATGATAATAAGTTCATGTGATTTTTCCATTTCTGACGGTAAATTAGTAAAAGATGGAAGCACCAAGATTCCAGACATTGGAGATATGACTAACATCGTAATTGATGGTAATAATTATGACATTACTAGAAGAGAAATACCAGGAACAAATTTATATGAATATGAAATAAAATGATAAAAATTATAACTGAAAAGTCTGTTATATAAGTAATTAATGGTGATATATGAAAAATAATTTAAATAATTATATTAAATTTTATAATGAATATTATGAAAAAATAAATAAAGCATGTATATGTATTCAAAATAATCCTAATCAAGAAGTTCTTAATGTAGTAGATAGTTTTAATCATCAGATAATAAATTCTTTATATAAATTAGATTGGGATGATTCAGCACAAGCTTATTTAATGGAAAACTTAAAATCTATAGTTCAAAATGTAAATAGTATTCGATCTAGTATTGAAACTGATTTTAAAACATCAGAAGAACTTTATCAATTGATAAAAGAAAATTTGGAAAATTTAAATCAAAAAAATAAAGAATTTGAATGTATCATTAATAATAAACCTAATCGTGATAACTTTGCTAGAGTAATTAGAAACGAAGAAAACATCGTTATAAAAACTGAATATCCTGGTTATTCAAAGGCTTTAGCTGATTGGAATATTAAATGTTTTTTTTATGATAGACAATGTAGTAATCTAATTATTCAAATTAGAGCTAATTTAATGAATTTAGAAAAAATTAATAGTATATCATTAAACGAAAGTAACGTAGCAACAATATCTTTAAATCCTTTAATATCAACACAATTAATTTCTTATAATTTTAGAAATAGTGAATATTTGATTATCAATACCCCAAATGAATATTCAAATATTTTACATACAGTTGGAAAACAAAAACCTGATAAATGTTTACATTATGCTTATTATTATGCTAATAAAATTTTTAGTTTTTCTAATAAAGAACCAGAAAGAGCAACTGCTATTGGATTAACCAGTAACAGTAAAGAAGAAATTTTAAAAATAGCTGCTTCAGAAATTTATAAAGGAAACCCAGTTGTTATTCAAGTAACTGGAAAAAATAAAGGTAGCGATATATATTCTAGACATTTTGTAACAATAGCAGGTATTAAAGAAACTGCTAATTTTAGTAACTTACAAGAGAGTGATTTTTTATATTTAGATCCAGCTGCTGCTGAAATAAAACAGTTGGATACAGATATGGGAGAGGGATATGTTAAAAGAACATTATTATCATCTCAAAATGCTACTTATAGCCAAGAGGAAGATAATGAATATCTAATTTCAATTTTTTCAGATCCTAATCAATATGAAACAAATACTTGCCATATTACTGAAATATAATAAAATTATTAAGAAAAAAATTAGTTTTTTGCACATTAACAGGTGTTGAAATTTTATTCAGCACCAATTTTACTATTAAAAATAATTATATTGTTAACCAATAAAAGAAATTTAATAAAATTTTTTTTGAAATAATTTTATTAATATCTTTTAATATTTAAGAAGCAAAAATTATTTGTTTCCTTGTTTTTTCTATTGTATTTAAAGAAAATTATTTCTTTTATTAATTATAATATAACAGCAATTTTTAATAGTTTTAGTATTATATTACATATTTATTTAAATTTGCAGATTTTGATTTTTTATAAAAAAATCAAAAATATGATTGCTAATATAGTATATTTTGTGATATAACAAAATTCTATGAAAGGGTGTTTTTATGAGTTGTAAAATTGGAAATGTTGAAATTAAGGGAAAAACTGTTTTGGCTCCCATGGCAGGTATTTGTAATAGTGCTTTTCGAAAAATAATAAAAGAAATGGGCTGTTCTTTAGTATATGCAGAAATGGTAAGTGATAAAGCTCTTTTTTATGGTAACCTTAAGACTAAAGAAATGTTATTTATGGAACAAATCGAAAGACCAATTGCTCAACAAATTTTTGGAAGTGATCAAGAATCTTTTGTAGCAGCAGCTAAATATATAGAAGAAGTTATGAACCCCGATATTATTGATATAAATATGGGATGTCCGGTTCCAAAAGTTGCTCTTAAAAGTCAAGCTGGAGCTGCTCTTTTAAAAAATCCTAATAAAATTTATGAAATTGTGAGTTCAGTCGTTAAATCGGTTAAATGTCCAGTGACAGTTAAAATTCGTAGTGGGTGGGATCAAAATAGCATTAATGCCGTTCAAGTTGCTAAAATATGTGAACAAGCAGGAGCAAGTGCTATTACCATTCACCCAAGAACAAGAAGTCAAGGTTATAGTGGTAAAGCTGACTGGTCGATTATTAAACAAGTAAAAGAAAATGTTAATATTCCGGTGATTGGCAATGGAGATATTACAGATATTTATAAAGCTAAACAAATGTTAGAAGAAACAGGATGTGATTTAATTATGATTGGACGAGGAATACTTGGTAATCCTTGGTTGATTAGAGAAATAAATGCTTATTTAGAAAATGGTACGGTTTTAGAAAAACCAACAAATTTGGAAAAAATCGACATGTGTTTAAAACATTTATCATATTTAATTAAAATAAAACCAGAAAAGTTAGCTTGTTTAGAAATAAGAAATCATGTTGCTTGGTATCTAAAAGGAATCAAAGGTAGCAAAGAAATAAAAGAAAAAATTTATAAAACTTCAAAAATGTGTGATATAATAACTATACTAAATAATTTTAAGGAGGTTTTAAATGACCAATAATTATAGTACTAAAAGAATAATAGCATATTTTTTGGATATGATGATTGTAATTTTTATAAGTTCTTTATTAACCGTTTTTTTACCAGTTAGCGAAAAATATAATGAATTAAATGAAGAGTTTACTAGCTTAATAGAAAAATATACAAGTCAAGAAATTACAATGGAAGAATATTTTGAAAGAAACAATGATATTAGTTATGAATTAAGTAAAGAATCAGTAATGCAAACTATTGTAACTATTGTTATCTCAACATTCTATTATGTTGTAATTATTTATTTTATGAATGGACAGACATTAGGTAAAAAGATACTTAAAATTAAAATTGTTTCAAATAATGATAAAAAATTAAGTATGAATAATTATTTAATTAGAGCTTTTTTAATTAATTCTATTTTAATGAATGCTCTTTCAGTTATTACAATTTTATTTTTAAGTAAATCAGCTTATTTAAAAGTATATAACAGCATTTCTTATCTTTTTACAGCTATTATGGTTGTTTCCTTAACAATGATGTTATTTCGAAAAGATGGAAGAGGTTTACATGATATTTTAGCTAATACAAAAGTAATAACAATTAATAATAAACTTGGTGTTGAGTCTTTAGAAGAAAAAGAAGAGAAAATAGTAAAAAAGGATATACTAGATGCTGAAATAATCGAAAAACATAAAAAAAAGGACTATTAAAAAATATAATAATCCTTATAAATGACAAGATTTTATATCCTGTCATTTATAATATAACTAAGATTTTTAAATTTATGCGAAAGGAATAAAAAATGGAAATAAAAGAGTTACGAGAAGAATTAATTAATTTAAATAAGACTTTAGAAGAATTATGGGGGTTACTTTGACATTGATAAGAAAAATATACGTATTAAAGAGTTAGAACTAATTCTTAATCAACCTGATTTTTGGCAAGATAAAAATAATGTTAATATTATTATGGACGAATTAAATAATTTAAAAGATATTACATATACTATAACTGATTTAAAGAAAGCTTTTTTAAATGAATTAGAAATGCTTGATATTTTAGAATTAGAAATGGATTTAAATGTTAAAGAAGAAATTACAAAAAAAATTCCTTTATTTCAGAAAAAAATTGCTAATTTAGAATTGTTTATTTTATTAAATGGTGATTATGATAAAAATAATTGTATTTTAGAAATTCATTCTGGAGCTGGTGGAACGGAAGCATGTGATTGGGCTAATATGCTTTATCGTATGTATATAAGATATTTGGATAGTCATAGTTTTAAATATCAAATTATTTCTTATTTAGAAGGCGAAGAGGCAGGAATTAAAAGCGTTTCTTTAAAAGTAGAAGGATTATATGCATATGGTTATTTAAAAAGTGAAAAGGGTGTTCATCGATTAATTAGATTATCACCTTTCGATGCTAATAATAAAAGGCATACCTCTTTTGCATCAATAGATGTAATTCCTGAGTTTCAAGAAGTAAATGATATTAATATTGATGAGAAAGATTTAAAAATAGATGTCTATCGTAGTAGTGGAGCCGGAGGGCAACATGTAAATACTACTGACAGTGCTGTTAGAATAACACATTTACCAACAAAAATAGTTGTTTCCTGTCAAAACCAAAGAAGTCAAATTCAAAATCGTGAAGAAGCTATGAAGATGCTAAAAAGTAAATTAAAACTTTTAGAAATTGAAAAAAGAAATCAAAAATTAGATGCTATAAAAGGAGTAAATATGAATATTGAGTTTGGTTCTCAAATTAGAAGTTATGTCATGCACCCATACTCAATGGTAAAAGATCATCGAACTAATTTTGAAACTAGTAATGTAGTTAGTGTTTTAAATGGAAACATTGATGATTTTATTGGAAGTTATCTAAAAATGAATGTTAATATATAGAAGTAGATTTAATCTGCTTTTTTTAATAATTAAAAAGCTTAACAATTAAAAATTATGCTCAAATTCAAGATTTTTAAAGTATAATTTTATTTTAATAGTAAAAAATATTATAAAATAATAAAAATATTATTAAAATATCAAAAATAAAAGTAAATAACTATTAAATAAAAAGTGCTAGTACAGGCTTAAATTTGGTATTATTTTTTTTGAATTAGGAGGAAAAAATGAAATATAAAAATTATTTTTACTTACTTGTGCTTTTATTAATAGCAGCTATTAATTTTAATCTTTTTTTAAAACCTTTAAAATTAGTAACTGGTGGAACACAAGGATTAGCTATTATTTTAAATAATATAACTAAATTAGAACCTCATCTATTAATATTGATAATTAATATAATAACTTTAATTTTAAGTTATTTCCTCTTATCCAAAAAAACAACTTTTGGAACTATTTTAGCAACTATTTCTTATCCCTTATTTGTAAAATTAACTAGTAATTTTGCTTTTAATTTTAATATTTTAATTTTAAATATTATAATAACTGGTTTGATATCAGGTTTTACTAATGCATATATTTATAAATTAGATTTTACAGCTGGTGGAATTAATACGATTGGACCTATTGTACATAAATATATTAATTTAAAAATAGGAACAATTAATTTTATAATTAATACTTTAATTATGATAAGTGGTTGTTTTATATTTGGGATAAAAAATTTTATCTATGCTTTAATAGTAATATTATTAAACAGTTTAGTAGTTAATTTAATTACTTCCAAAAAAACTAAAGAAGTTGTTAATATCAGTAGATTATAAATTATATTTTTCTAATAAATAATAATTAATTTACCATATTTTGAAGTTGATTATAAAATCGAAAATTCTTTGTTTATTTAGAAATTTGTGTTATACTATTAAAGATTTTAGAGGTGTAAAATGGATAAAATAGTTATTAAAGGAGCAAGAGAAAATAATTTAAAAAATATTGATTTAGAACTTCCTAAAAATAAATTAATAGTTATGACAGGGTTATCAGGATCTGGAAAAAGTAGTTTAGCTTTTGATACTATTTATGCTGAGGGTGAAAGACGATATGTTGAAAGTTTATCGGCTTATGCTAGACAATTTTTAGGAGGATCAGAAAAACCTGATGTTGATAGTATTGAGGGTTTATCTCCAAGTATTTCTATTGATCAAAAAACGACTAGTAAAAATCCAAGATCAACCGTTGGAACAGTTACAGAAATATATGATTATTTAAGACTTTTATTTGCAAGAATTGGTATTCCTTTTTGTCCAAATCATAATATTCCTATTAAAAGTCAAAGTGTTGAAGAAATAGTTAATAAAATTTTAGAATTTGAAAGTGGAACAAAATTAATTATTTTAGCTCCTGTTGTTGATAGTTTGAAAGGTACTCATAAAGATATCTTAAATAATTTACGAAAAGAAGGTTTTATTAGAGTTCGTGTAAATGGTGAAATGATTGATTTATCCGAAGAAATAAATCTTGATAAAAATACTAAAGACAAGATTGATGTTGTGGTTGATCGAATTGTTTTAAAAGAGGGGATTAGAAGTCGTTTATATGAAGCAATTGAGGTAGCAACTAATTTAGCTAGTGGTAAAGTTTTGATTGATGTAGTAGGGCAAGATGAAATTTTATTTTCAACAACATATGCTTGTCCATATTGCAATTATTCAATTGCTAAACCAGAACCAAGAGTGTTTAGTTTCAATGCTCCTTATGGGGCGTGTCCTGAATGTAAAGGTTTAGGGGTTAAGTTAAAAATAGATGTTGACTTAGTTATTCCTGATGAAACATTAAGTTTAAATGAAAAATGTATTAAAACTTTAAATGATGATCAAGATTCAATTGAATATAAAAAAATAAAAGCTGTTTGTGATTATTATAAGATAGATATGGATAAACCTTTTAAAAAATTAACTAAGAAGGAAAAAGATATTATTTTATATGGTTCTCCAGATATTTTAACTTTTAATATTACTAGTCGAAGTGGAAATGTAACTAAAAATAAGGATTACTTCGAAGGGGTAATTAATAATTTAGAAAGACGTTATATGGAAACTTCTAGTGAGTGGATTAGAGATTGGTTAGAGCAGTATATGGTAGAACTTCCTTGTGAACTTTGTCATGGTGCAAGACTTAGTGATAGTGTTTTAAATATTAAAATAAATGACAAAAATATATATGAAGTAACTTGTTTTTCAATTAAGGATGCTATTACTTGGTTTAATAATTTAAATTTAACAATTGAAGAAGTTAAAATATCAGAATTAATTGTTAAAGAAATTAAAAATCGTTTAACATTTTTAAAAAATGTTGGTCTTGAATATTTAACTTTAGCAAGAGAAGCTGGAACTTTATCTGGAGGAGAAGCACAAAGAATCCGTTTAGCAACTCAAATTGGATCAAGATTAACAGGTGTTCTTTATGTTTTAGATGAACCAAGTATTGGTTTACATCAAAAAGATAATGAAAAATTAATTAAATCACTCCTTGATATGCGTGATTTAGGAAATACTTTGATTGTTGTTGAACACGATATTGATACGATGCTTGCTAGTGATTTTTTAGTAGATATTGGTCCTGGAGCTGGAGAAAATGGTGGTTATGTTGTTGCTGCTGGAACCCCTAGTGAAGTTATGCAAAATGAAAATAGCATTACAGGACGTTATTTAAGTGGCAAAGAATGTATTGAAATTCCAAAAAAAAGAAGAAAAGGCAATAACAAGAAAATTCAAATTATAGGAGCAAGTGAAAATAATTTACAAAATATTGATGTTGATATACCTCTTGGAACTTTTACTTGCGTAACGGGAGTATCAGGATCTGGGAAAAGTAGTTTAGTTATGGAAATTCTTGCAAAATCTTGTATGGCTAGTATTTATAAATCAAAAGTAAAACCTGGTAAATACAAAAAAATTAAAGGTCTTGAAGAATTAGATAAGGTTGTTATTATTACCCAAAATCCAATTGGAAGAACTCCAAGAAGTAATCCAGCTACCTATACTGGAGTTTTTGATGATATAAGGGATATTTTTACAAATACAAAGGAAGCTAAAATGTTAGGTTATGGTAAAAATAGATTTTCTTTCAATGTTAAAGGTGGAAGATGTGAAGCTTGTAGGGGCGATGGTGTTAAAAAAATCGAAATGCACTTTTTACCAGATGTTTATATTCCTTGTGAAGTTTGTCATGGTAGTCGTTATAATAGTGAAACTTTATCAATCAAATATAAAGATAAAAATATTGCAGAGGTTTTAGATTTAAGAGTAACTGAAGCTTTACAATTTTTTGAATATGTTCCGAAAATTAAAAATAAATTACAAGTTTTAGAAGATGTTGGTCTTGGTTATATTAAACTTGGTCAAAGTGCAACAACTTTATCAGGTGGTGAAGCTGGTCGTGTTAAACTTTCTAAAGAACTTCAAAAGAAAGCAACTGGTAAAACTTTATTTATTTTAGATGAACCAACAACTGGACTTCACTCAGCTGATATTAAAAGATTATTAAAAATTTTAGATAGAATAGTTAATAATGGTGATACTGTTTTAGTAATTGAACATAATTTAGATGTTATTAAATCGGCTGATTATATTATTGATTTGGGACCAGATGGTGGTACAAACGGAGGAACTATTGTAGCAACAGGAACTCCAGAAGAAGTAGCAAAAGTAAAAGCAAGTTATACTGGAGAATTTTTGACTAAAATATTAACAGAAAAAAACTAATGTAAAATTACGTCAAATAAGAAAAATATTATTTAGATAAAATTGGCTTGAAAGTTAAAATTTATTTTTAAAAAAATTTAATTTGCAAGCCTTTTTATTTTAAAATGAAAAGTTGCTTTTTATAGTCTTTGTTATAGTTAAGTCATTTATGTGAATTTATTTTATGAAAATGAGACCATGAATGATAAAAAGAAAAGTTACATTAAGTTATTTAGCAATCGATAAATAATTAATATAAATAAGAAGTGATATTTTATTTTATAATTTGTTTAACGAAAATGAAATGGATAGCATTGAATAGTTAGTAAATCAAATACTTAAAGTAATCATAAAAATATAAAAGTGAAAGTTGAAGTTAAAAATATTTTTTTAGCTATAATTGATTTATTAGTTAAATATTAAAAATAAAAGATTATTATTGAATAAAATAATAATTTTGATAGCTTATAGTTATCAATAATAATTGAAATCTATTAGTTATTTTCTTTTGAAAAATAAGAGTTGTAAAAAACTAAAAAAAAATATATACTATTAACAGATAATATTTATTAAGAGGAGTTTATCGATGAATAGAGTTGCTTTAGATTTAGGTTTTATTCAAATATATTGGTATTCGATTACTATGCTTTTAGGTGTTACTTTGGGAGGATTATTAGCTTATTTAGAACTTAAAAGATTAAAAATAGATTTGGAATATTATATGAATATGATTTTTTATGTTATTATCTTTGGTTTTCTAGGCGCTAGACTTTATTATGTTTTATTTAATTTAGATTATTATTTGTTAAATCCAAGTGAAATACTTGCTATTTGGAATGGTGGACTTGCAATTCACGGAGCAATTTTAGCTGGAGTTTTAACCATAATTTTATATAGTAAAAAACATAAAAAGAGTAAAGAAGAAATTTTTAAATATTTGGATGTTGCAACTTTAGGTATTATTTTAGGACAAATAATTGGTCGTTGGGGTAATTTTTTTAATCAAGAAGCTCATGGTGGTATAACAACCAAATTATTTTTAGAAAAATTATATATTCCTAATTTTATTATTGAAGGAATGACAATTAACGGTATTATCTATCAACCAACATTTTTTTATGAAAGTTTTTTAAATTTAATAGGCTTAATTATTCTTTTAATAATGAGAAAAAATAAAAAATTAAAAAATGGTATGCTAGTATCATTTTATTTAATATGGTATAGTGTTGTTCGTTTTTTTATTGAAAGTATGAGAACAGATAGTTTAATGCTTGGTTCCTTGAAGATGGCACAAGTAATATCAATTATTTTATTTATAACTGGTTTAGGATTATTTATTATTTGTTTTAAGCATAATCAACCTTATAATATAGATAATGATAAAATAAAAAAGAAAAATAAAAAATAGAAAGGAAAATAAAATGAAATATGATGTAATTATCGTTGGTGGTGGAATAGCTGGAATAACGGCAGCGATTTATTTAAAACAAGCCAATAAAAAAGTTTTATTAATTGAAAAAGATATTTTGGGAGGAGTACTTAATCGCATTAGTACTATTAAAAATTATCCTGGTTCTTTAGATATTACAGGGCCTGATTTAGCCCTTAATTTATATAAACAAATAAAAAAAATGAACGTGAAAATTTTAAATACAACGGTTCTTGATATTAAGCATGAAAAAACTAAAAATATTGTTAAATTAAAAGATCAAGATTTAATCTGTAAATATTTAATATTAGCAACGGGTAAAGAACCACGAAAATTAAATTTAAAAAACGAGGATCATTTAGTTGGACATGGTCTTAGTTACTGTGCTTTATGTGATGGTCATTTTTTCAAAGATCAAGAAGTTGCTGTTATAGGTGCTGGAGAATCAGCTTTAAAAGAAGCTTTATATCTAGCCAATATTTGTTCTAAGGTAACAATTATTAATAAATATGATTATTTTAAATGTAAAGATGATATTTTAAAAGAAATTTCCAAGATGAAAAATATTCATATTTTATATAAAAGTTTAACAAAATCTTTAAATGAAGAAAATGGTAATTTAAAATCAATTACTTATCTTAAAGATAATAAAGAAGAAGAATTGCTGGTTAAAGGGGTGTTTGTTTATATAGGTAGTACACCTCATATATTTGCTAATTTAAATCTTTCACTTGATAAAAATTATATTATAGTTAATAATAATATGGAAACTTGCATTGATACTATTTATGCTGTTGGTGATGTTATTAAAAAAGATATCTATCAGCTTATAAATGCTGCAAGTGAAGGTATGATTGCAGCTACTTCTATTATAAAAAAAATTAATAAAACTAATTAAAAAAGAAAGGAGAATAAAATGTCCTTTACAACTAATGTTAAAAATGAAATTAGTAATGATTATAATAATACTAATGCTAATTTAGCTGAATTAACGGCTATTTTAAGAAATTCTTATAAAAAAGAAACTAATAATTTAGAATTAATAACTGAAAATTCCACTGTTTGTAAACATATTTATACTCTTTTTAAAGAACTTTATAATATAAATATTAAAACAGATTATAAAAATACTAAGTTTAATAAAAATAGATTATATCATTTAAATATTACTAATCAAGAACATATTTTGAAAGATTTAGGTGTTATTGATGATAACAATAATTATTTAAGTGTTCCTAATTCTTATTTAATTGACTGTGAAGATGAAAAAAGATCTTATTTAAAAGGCGTTTTCTTAATGACAGGTAGTATAAATGATCCTAAAACTTCTATGTATCATTTAGAATTTTTTATTGATTATTTTGAAGAAGCTAACTTTGTTTCCTCTTTATTAAATGAGTTTTATTTAAATAGTAAAATCATTGAGAGAGAAAAAGGTTACATGGTTTATGTTAAAGAAGCTGAAAAAATAGGCGATTTTTTAAGAATTATTAATGCTAGTCGAGCTGTTATGTATTATGAAGATATTAGAATTTATAGAGATCACAAAAACATGACTAATCGTTTAAATAACTGTGAACAAGCCAACCTTGAAAAAAGTATGTTAACCTCATTGAAACAAATAGAAGATATTAATTTAATTATTAAAACAATTGGTAAAGATGCACTTGATTTAAAAATAGAAGAAGCTCTTAATTATCGTTTAAAATATCCAGAAACTTCCTTACAAGAATTAAGTGAAATCATGACTATGGAAATAGGAAAACCAATTACTAAATCAGGACTTAACCATCGTTTTCGAAAAATAAAAGAAATAGCTAATCATATTAGAGAAAATCAAGTTGAATAAGAAAACTATTTACCTATCTTCATTGATACTAAATAGTTTTTAATTTTATTAATATTTACATTTTGTTAATTTTTTATCTAAATCAATTCTTAATAATTCTAATTATAATAGAAGTAGTTTAACTTTTATAACTAAAGAAGAATTACAAGATAAGTTTAATAGGGCTTTTTTTATAAATAAAGAATACTAGGTATTAAAAATTTAAGTAAGTAAATTAAAAAGTTATCAACAATTAATGTGGATAACTTTTAATACACTTTTATTTATTACTTAATATTTTATCAACTATTCCATATTTTAAAGCTTCTTCACTGTCTAAGAAGAAGTCTCTTTCAGTATCATTTGTAATTGTTTTTAAATCTTTCTTAGTATTATTAGCTAATATTTTATTTAGTTTTTCTTTTAATTTTAAAATTCTTTCAGCAACTATTTTAATTTCTGTTGCTTGACCCTGAACTCCTCCTAAAGGTTGATGGATCATCACTTCTGCATTTGGCAAAATATATCTTTTTCCTTTTTCTCCACAGGAAAGCAAGAAAGCACCCATACTAGCAGCCATACCTAAACATATAGTTGAAACATCACTTTGAATAAAATTCATTGTATCCATAATGGCCATTCCAGCTGTAATGGATCCGCCTGGAGAATTAATATATAAACTAATATCATCATGATTAAGTGAATCTAAATATAAAAGTTCACTGACAATTACATTAGCTAAATTATCATCGATTTCACCACTTAACAAGATAATTCGATCTTTTAATAATCTTGAAAAAATATCATAACTACGTTCACCACTATTTTCCTTATCTATAATAACTGGAACTAAGTTCATCTAATCACCATCATTAAAATATGTAGAAAATAAATATTTATGCATTAAAAACTATAAATTGCATTTTCTTTTTAAAATACTAAGAGGTTTATCAACTAAATAATAAGTCATAAAACTTAAAAGGATTGTTACTAAAATAGATAAAATAATATATAAACTAAAATTAATATTTGGTAATAGATAAATAATAAATTGTTGAATTAAAAAAGCATAGACATATATTTGATAAGAAATATCAATTTGTTTAATTTTAAAAAAGTTTTTACTTGAAGCTATAATAATAATTAAATAAGGTAAAAAAAATAAAAAAGTATAATTCATTAAATTAAAAAAATTAGAAATAATTAATAATAGAAAACTAATACTAATAACTTGAATATTTATTTTAACTTTATCTTGATATAAATCTAAACAAACTCCAGTCATGAAAAAATAAAAAAGTTTAATAAACCATTTAAATTCTCCAAATATACCTATAAAATATAATTTTTTACTAATAAAATTTAAATAAGGATTAATTATACCAGTTTCACTTAAAATATTAATTACTAAAAGCATTAAAGTAAATATTAAAATGTTTTTTCTTTTATTTAATAATTTTATTTTTTTAAAAAAAGCTAAAATAAAATAAAAAGAAAATATATGTTTAATAGTCCAAATAGAACCATTTAAAACATTAGGATAAGGTAAATTACTAAAAACAATACTAATTGAATAAACAGTTGGTCTAATTAAAATAAGATTATCAAATATATAATGAAAGTAATAACTAGGATTGATTAAATAAGAAAAAATAGAAACTTTTAAAACAATTGGAGCAATAACAAAAGCTCCAAGTAATAAACTAATTAATAAATCAGGAATAATTTTTAAAACTCTTTTTAAAAAAAATTTAAAATAAGAATCACTATTCATTAAACTTTTAACAATATTAAAACCAGAAAAAATTAAAAAAACATTTACAACTATTTCAGCAATAGAATAATTTAATACTTTAGAAATAGGATCTATTTTAGGTAAATTTATTCCATAATATAAAGGATAAGCATGATAATAAATAATTATTAAAGACATTAGAAATGAAATAATTGAAAAAATATTATTTTTTCTATCATAATAATCTTTTAAAGTAGTATTATTTTTTAATAAATTCATTTTATCACCTTAAAAATTTATTTTTATAGTTTTATTATAAAATAAATTAGTAAAATTTACTATATTTGTCAATTATTTTTATGCAAATATAAAAACTTATGTTATACTTTTATTAGAATAAGAGGTGACTTATGTTAGAAAGTATTAAAGTATATGTTGATTCAAAAGAAATTACTATAAAAAAAGGAATAACGCTTTTAGAATTAAGTAAAATGTATGATGATGAATTTTTACATCGAATCTTAATTGCTAAAG
>CALVPE010000028.1 GCA_944350485.1 uncultured Bacilli bacterium | reverse complement strand
TTACTAGAGATGATATTATTTCACCACTTGCTCATAAAAAAACAATACAAGAATATAAAAATAAAATGAAGTCAATATCAAAAGAAAATACTATTGAAAGTAATGTTAAAGACAAAGTAAAACTTTTCGAATCTAGAATAATTGAAACAGAAAAAGCGCATCCAAGAAGATCTAGTAATCTATATGCATTTGGTCAAGAAGTACAAATGGATGCATGTAATAAAATGTGGTTTGGTGGTATTCCATCATATCTACATTTGGCGGTAGATAAGGCTACAAAGAAGGTTTTATTTGGATGGTTTGAATACGAAGAAATAACCAGAGGCTATTATGTAGTATTATTTAATTTGATAATCAACTACGGAATACCAGTAAAAATTAAAGCAGATAATAGAAGTACATTTTCTGCTAACAATGCTAAAGATAAAGAAAAGAAGGGGTTTATGACACAGTTTGGTAAAGTTTGTGAACGATTGGATATTGTTTTACATACAACAAGTATATCAACTGCAAAAGCTAACGTTGAAAGAGAAAACGAAACATTTAAGAACAGGCTTATTGCCGAATTAAGGCTTAATAATATAACTGATATTGATGAAGCGAATAAGTATTTAAATGAAGTGTTTATACCAAAAATGAACAAAAGATTCTCTTATGCAGTTGATAAAAAGACCTCACTAATAAGAGAAAACACTTACACAGACGAAGAATTAAAATTAATTATTTCTGAAAGAAAAGAAAAAATTATCGATAATGCATCTTGTATAAGTTACAATCGTAAATATTATATTCCAGTCGATTTAGAAACAGGAGAAGTTATCAATTTTCAAAAGGGCACAAAATGTATTTTGATAATAGATTATGATGGAGAATATATAGGAGAAATAGAAAATCATTATTATCAACTGTTAGAACTTGAAAATAGAGATTCAGTTATGAAAAAAGAAGCAGAAATTAGTTCTATAAAAAAAGAACATCATAAATATATTCCTCCTAAAAATCATCCGTGGAGAAAAAATATGATGCTCAAACATTGATCTTGGGACTTTGTCCCAAACCCTAAGGTTTATTGCTTAGGGCTTCCAAAAAAGAATATAATCTTTTTGTATAGCATTACTTAAGTGCTCAGGTTACTCCTCAGTATTGCCTTATCCCCTCAAGTAACATTAATTATTATATTAAAACTATAAAATAAGTCAATAGTATTACTAAGGGACATTTTTACTAATTATTAGCCACTTTACTATAACTTATTAAAGAGACATTTTCACTCATTATTGTTTTGTAAAAATAGAGACATTTTCACTCATTATTCACACTAGATTAATTTTTTTTGTCAATTAACTTTTAAAAAGACCTAAATTTAGTTATAATTAAATTATATTAGTGGAGGATTTATGTTAGATAATATGTTTAATAAAAATAAAGTTGATTATGAACTTGATAAAATAGGTATTAATAATTTAAGAGGTTTAACTATTGATATGATTCAAAAAGCAAATTCTGGTCATCCGGGTATTTGTTTAGGAGCAGCAGGAATTGTTTATGTATTATTTAAAAGACATTTAATACTTGATTTAGAAGATGATAAATTTTTAAATCGAGATCGTTTTATTTTATCAGCTGGTCATGGAGCACCTCTTTTATATGGACTTTTATATTTAATGGGAAGTCTTACTTTAAATGATTTAAAAAAATTAAGAAAAATTAATTCCAAAACGCCAGGTCATCCCGAATATTTAAAAACTCCTTTTGTAGAAATATCAACAGGTCCACTTGGCCAAGGAGTAGGATCAAGTGTTGGTTTTAGTATCGCGGAAGCTTATTTGAATAAACTTACTAATGGGGTTATTGATCATTATACCTATGTTTTATGTGGAGATGGTGAACTTGAAGAAGGTATAACTTATGAAGCTTTAAGTTTAGCAGGAACCTTAAATTTAAATAAATTAATAGTTTTATATGATTCTAATAATGTAACTTTAGATAATAAATTGGAAGTTACAAGTCATGAAGATATAGTAAAAAGATTTGAAAGCATTGGATTTTTAATTTTAGAAGCAAATGATAATCCCATTGAAATAGATGAAGCTTTAAAAAAAGCTAAAAATAGTTTAAAACCAAGTATTATTTTATTTAAAACTACAATCGGTTTATATTCTAAAAATGCAGGAACAAATTTAGTTCATGGTAAACCTCTTGATGAAGATGATATTTTTCAAATAAAAGAAAAATTAGGGTTATATAATTCAGCTTTTAATGTCAATCAAGATGTTTTAGAAGATTTTAGAGAAAATATTAAAACAAGATTTAAGGAATACAAAAAAGTTTTTAATAAAAATATTTTAAAAGAAAAAGATAATGAAATAGTTAAAAGATTAATTAATAGCGAGTTAACTTATAATTTAAATAATCTTGATATTAATTATAATCATAAATCTTTAAGAGATCTTTCTGGTGAAATATTAAATAAAATTGCCAATGATTTTCCTTTATTAATTGGAGGAAGTGCAGATTTATCTTCTAGTTGTAAAACAAATTTGGAAAACATAGAAATATTTTCAGCTAATAATTATTTAGGAAGAAATATTTATTTTGGTATTAGAGAACATGCAATGGCAAGTATTTTAAATGGTTTAGCTTTATCAGGATTAAGACCATTTGGAAGTACATTTTTAACTTTTTCTGATTATATGAAACCAAGTATTCGTTTAACTGCTTTAATGAATTTGCCAGTTCTTTATATTTTTACTCATGATAGTTTTACAGTTGGTGAAGATGGACCAACGCATCATCCTATAGAGCAATTATTATCTTTAGAATTAATTCCCAATTTAAAAGTTTATAGACCATACGATTTAAATGAATTAATTGGTGCATATCAAGAAATATTTAAACAAACTAATCCAAGTGTTCTGGTTTTACCAAGAGATAATAAAGATATTTCTGAAAAAACCAAAATAGATTGCATTAAATTAGGAATTTATTTAGTTCAAGATACCAAAGAAGAAAAGTATATTAATTTAATAGCTAACGGCGAAGAATTAGGATTAGCTTTAAAAGTAAGTGATAACTTAAAAAGTCTTGGCATATTTACTAAAGTTTATAGTGCAGTTTGTCTAAAAAATGCTGATTTAAAAACTATTAATAATTTAAAAAAAGATTTAACGATTGGTATCACTTTTGGAGTACCTGACTATTTTTATAAAATAACTGATAAGGTTATTGGTTTAAATGAATTTAGTTTGTCAGGATCAAAAGAAGAATTATTGGAATATTTTGGTTTTATCGTTGAGGATATTGAAAGTAAAATATTGGAAATAATAAATCAGGAAAATAGTTATTAATTTTTAATTATTGCTAATAATAGTATTGTAGTTCATTTTAAAAGGAGTGTGGGTTATGAATTTTAAAAGAAAACTACAAATACTTTTTTTAACATTTATTTTCTTGCCATTTAATGTTTTTGCATATAGTAAATATCTTGTTCCAGGCGGTTCAAATGTAGGAATTACTATTAAAAATAATGGTATTTTAGTCGTTGGATTTTATGAAACTAATAATAACCAAACAGATTTAAAAATAGGCGATGTTATTGTTTCAATAAATGATACCTCGGTTTCTTCAATAAATGAAATGATTAAGGAAATAGATACAAAAGAGGAAACTATTAATCTTGAAATAGGTTATAAAAGAAATGACAAATTGCATTATACTACATTAAATCTAAAAAAAGATTCAAATGGAGTATTTAAAACTGGTTTATATGTTAAAGATAGTGTAACAGGAATTGGAACACTAACTTATATTGATCCTGAGACTAATTTATATGGAGCTTTAGGACATTCAATAACAGATAGCCAAACCAATATTAGGTTTGAAGTAAAAGATGGTAATATTTTTAAATCAGATATAACAGGTATTGATAAATCAAGAAATGGTTATGCTGGTGAGAAAAATGCTAGGTTTTATTTTGATACAGTTTATGGAACAATTGATAAAAACTTAGAAACAGGTATTTTTGGTACTTATAGTGATGATTATAACTCGAAAAATCTTGTTGAAGTGGGAGCATTAGACGATATTAAAATTGGTAAAGCTATAATAAGAACTGCCCTTGAAGATAACAAAATAGAAGAATTTACAATTGAAATTATGAGTGTTGATAAAGAAAGTCCAACTAAAAATATTCTTTTTAAAATAACCGATAATAATTTAATAAAAAAAACAGGAGGTATTATTCGAGGTATGAGTGGGTCGCCTATTATTCAAAATAACAAAATTATAGGAGCTGTAACTCATACAGTTGTAAGTGATAATACTAAGGGTTATGGAATAAGTATTATAAAAATGTTAGAAAGTATGGAATAGGAAAAGTTTTCCTATTTTTTTAATACTTGTAAAAACCAATAAAATATTATATTATTAATACATATAATAGGAAAATTAGCTATTTAATAAGATATTTTTGATATAGTTTTTTAGTTGGAGGATATATGAAAAATAGAAGAATCGGTATAATAATTAGTATATT
>CALVPE010000027.1 GCA_944350485.1 uncultured Bacilli bacterium | reverse complement strand
TAATGATTTTCCATATACTTTAATTGATTTTATTTATTATGGTCATTTAGATTTAGAATATGAAGAAAAATTAGATTTAGATAAAGAAAAAATTATAACGGATATTAAGGTAAAAGTTAATAAAGATGTTGGTAAAATTTTAATTAGTAAATTTCCAGATGCTAATACTTATTGGTATAATATTGAAAGTATCACAATAACCCAAGATGGAGTTGATTATGACTACCGAGAGTATTTAAGAGATTTAAAAGAAGATAAAAATACGGTCGAAATAAATTTAGCTCCATTATCTGAAACAATTTATATGGCTCCCAATAGAAGTTATACTGTTTCAAAAAGTCCTTATTATCAAACATTAAACTGTATAGAAGGTGGTCATTTATCAGGTAATCCTGTTTATAGTTATAAACTTCCTCTTGATTATGAAATAACTTCTGATAGTTGTAATATTTTAAATAATATGAGTGAATAAATAATTTTCGAAAATTAAGAAAAGAAAGTAATAAAGTTGTCTAAAAATGTCAATTGAAAGTTGCTTTTTTTTTGATCAAAATAAAATCGTGATATAATGTATACGAGGAATTATATATGATAAAAAAAATTAGAGATTTAGAAGTTAATTATATTCAATATGGAAAAGGTGAAGATGTTGTTTTACTTCATGGGTGGGGTCAAAATATACAAATGATGGAACCACTTGGAAAAAACCTTCTTGATTTTCGTATTACAATTTTAGATTTGCCGGGTTTTGGAAGTAGCCAAGAACCTAATTTTGCTTATACTATAAGTGATTATACTGAACTTTTAAAGGAATTTTTAGAAAGTGTTGATGTTAAAAATCCAATTTTAGTTGGTCATTCTTTTGGAGGAAGAATAGCTATTTCTTATGCTTCAAAATATCAAATTCAAAAATTAGTTTTATTTGGAACTCCTTTTAAAGTTCGTCAGAAAAAAAATTTAAAATTAACAATTTTAAAAAATCTTAAAAAAATTAAAATATTAGAAGGCCTTGCTGATAAAATGAAAAAACATATAGGAAGCTCAGATTACCGAGCAGCAAGTGGAGTTATGAGACAAATTCTTGTTAATACAGTTAATACAGATTTAACTGATTGTGCTAAACAAATTAAAGTTCCAACTCTTCTTATATGGGGCGAAAATGATACTGAAGTTCCTGTTAGTGAAGCTAAAGAGTTAGAACAATTAATTTTTGATGCCGCTCTTATTATTTTAAAAGGAACCCATTATTGTTATTTAGAAAATCTTAATCATATAATAAGTATTTTAACAAATTTCTTTTAGGAGGTTTTATGTATCTATTTATATTTATTTATTTAATTTATGTTTTTTATAAAAGTCGTAATTCATTATATATGTTACAACAAAATCTTTATAATGAAAATAATCGTTATTTAAAATGGATTATTAGAAATAAAAAGAAAACTTTTATTACTATTGAGTTTTTGCCATTGCTATTTGCCATCTTTCTTTTCTTAACCCATGATTCCTTTATGACCGAAATGATTTTTCTAACAATTACTTTTCTTAATGTGATAGGAATTTATCAAGAATATCAAAGAAATTCTTTAAATCAAAATAAGTTAAAATTTAATATCACAAGTCGAATTAAAAGATTATATTTAAGTGAATTTATTTTAATTGCTTTGTTTATTTTAGCTTTTATGTTGACAAAATATCAAAATGTTTTTTTAATTGTTCTAATTCTTTCAATTGCTTTAAATTATTGTTTCATTTATCTTGTTAAATTAATTAATACTCCGATTGAAAAACTTGTTTATTTATATTATTTTAATAAAGCTAAAACGAAGTTAAAAGATATGAATCGTTTAAAAGTTGTTGGAATTACTGGTAGTTATGGTAAAACGACGAGTAAAAATGTTTTAAGTCATGTTTTATCTTGTAAATATATAACAAGACCAACCCCAAGAAGTTTAAATACTCCTTATGGATTAATGATTACTATTAATAATCATCTTGATCGTTTTGATGAAGTTTTTATAGCTGAAATGGGAGCCTATGTTCCAGGTGAAATTAAAAATATGTGTGATTTTGTTCATCCTAAATATGCTATTTTAACTATTATTGGTGAGGCACATTTAGAAACTTTTAAAACCAGGGATAATCTTTGTAAGGCTAAATTTGAACTTATTGAAAATCTTGATCCGGAGGGAGCTTGTGTTTTAAATTTAGATGATCCTTATCAAGTTGAATATGTAAAAACAAAATTAAAAAATAAAGTTAAAATAATATGGATTGGTATTAATAATCAAGACGCTTTAGTCAATGCTATTAATATTAAAAGTGATAAATATGGAACTAATTTTGATGTTTTATATCATGATAAAAGTTATCATGTTGAAACTAAATTATTAGGTGTTCATAATGTTTATAATATTTTAGCAAGTTTAGCTCTTGGTCTTGAATTAAAGGTGCCAATTACAGAAATGATTATTAAGGCAAAAACAATTAAACCTATTGAACATCGGTTAGAAATAAAAAAATTAAATGATATTACAATGATAGATGATGCTTATAATTCTAACCCAGTAGGGGCTAAAAATGCTCTTGATGTTTTAAATATGATGGAAGGAATTAAAGTTGTTGTTACTCCAGGAATGATCGAATTAGGTTGTGATGAAGAAAAACTTAATTATCTTTTTGGAAAACAAATAAGTGAAGTAGCTGATTATGTTATTTTAGTAGGCGAAAAGAGAACGGAGATTATTAAAAAAGCCTTACTAGAAAATAATTTTAAAAATAATAACATTATGGTTTTAAATCGAGTTGTTGATGCTTATTTGGAATTATCAAAAATTAAAAACAAAGATTATAAGCAAGAAGTATATGCTTTATTTGAAAATGATTTGCCTGATATTTATAGTGAAGGAGGAAAAAATAAATGAAGATCAGAGTAGGTGTTTTATTTGGGGGGATGTCAGTTGAACATGAAGTCAGTATTATTACAGCTTTACAGGCTATTAATAAATTAGATCAAGTTAAATATGAAATTATTCCAATTTATATAGCGAAAGACGGAAAATGGTATACTGGTAATATGCTAAAAGATATCGATATTTATTCCGATTTGGAATTATTAAAACGTTATGCTAAAGAGGTTGTTTTATATAATCTTGATGGAAGATTTGTGTTACAAAATAAAAAAGGTTTATTCAAAAAAATTATTAAAGAAATTGATATTGCTCTACCAATTATGCATGGAACTAATGGGGAAGATGGTATTTTACAAGGCTACTTAGATACAATTAAAATTCCTTATTGTGAAAGTAATGTTTATGCTTCGGTTGTTGGACAAGATAAAATATTTATGAAACAAATATTTAAAGATAGTGGTGTTAATGTTGTTAAATATAAATGGTTCTTTGATACCGATTATTTAAATGATACTAATAAAATTTTAGAAGATATTAATAAATTAGGTTATCCAGTTATTGTTAAACCAGCTACTTTAGGATCAAGTGTTGGGATTAAAGTTTGTCATGATGATTTAGAATTACAAGAAGCTATTAATGATGCTATTAAATATGATAATAAGATTTTAGTTGAAGAAGTTGTTAAAAATTTAAAAGAAGTTAATATTAGTGTTTTAGGTAATTATGAACATCAAGAATTAAGTGTTATTGAAGAAGTTGGATCTTGTAATGAGTTTTTAACTTATGAAGATAAATATGAGGGAGGCTCTAAAGGTGGAAAGGTAAAAGGTATGGCAAGTGCCAAAAGAATTGTTCCAGCTCGTATTGAGGAATCTTTAGCTAAAAAAGTTGAAGATATGGCTATTAAATCTTTTCGAGCTTTAAACTCTTCTGGTGTTGTTCGAATTGACTTTTTAATAGATACTTTAGAAAACGAAGTTTATGTCAATGAAATTAATAGTATTCCTGGTTCTTTGTCCTATTACCTATGGGATAAAACAAATAAAGATTATCCTGAATTATTAGATGAAATAATTAATCTTGGTATTTCAAAATATAAAAGTAATCAAGAAAAAACTAATACTTTTGAAACCAATATTTTAAAAGGATTTACAGGTCTTAAAGGTATAAAAGGACTTAAAAAATGAAAAAAGTTTTATTAGTAATTTTAGATGGTTATGGTTTAAGTGAAAAAATTGATGGAAATGCAGTTAAATTAGCTAATACCAAAACTTTAGATTATATTTTCAAGAATTATCCGACAACTAAATTAGAAGCTAGTGGTTTAGCTGTTGGACTACCAGTTGGACAAATGGGTAATAGTGAAGTTGGTCACACTAATATTGGAGCTGGACGGGTTGTTTATCAAGATTTAACAAGAATTAATAAAGAAATTGAAAATCGAGAATTTTATAAAAATGAAGAGTTGATAAAAGCTATTTTATATGCCAAAGAAAATCATCAAAAATTACATTTAATGGGACTTTTATCTGATGGTGGTGTTCATAGTCATATTAAGCATCTCTTTGCTATTTTAAAACTATGTTCTATTTTAGATTTTTCTAATGTTTATATTCATGCTATTTTAGATGGAAGAGATACTAGTCCAACAAGTGGAATTACTTACTTAAATAATTTAGAAAAAGAAATTAAAAAGTTAAAAATTGGTTCTTTGGCAACAATCATTGGTCGCTTCTATGCCATGGATCGGGATAATCGTTACGAAAGAATTGAAGAAGCTTATAATCTTTTTACAAAAGGAATAGGTGAATTTAGCAAAAAATATCTTGAAAAAATTCAAAAAAACTATTATAATAACATAACTGATGAATTTATGAGACCAATTCTTGTTAATAAAGAAGGTTTAATCACTGAAAAAGATGCAATTATTTTCTTTAATTTTCGTCCAGATAGGGCAAGAGAGATAACAAAAGCTTTTATAGAAAAAGATTTTGCTGGTTTTAAAAGGAGTTATCTAAATCCTTATTACGTTGGATTAACAGTTTATGATAAAACATTTTCAAATATTCATACCATTTATAAGGAGGTAGAACTTAAAAATACGATTGGAGAAATAGTTGCTAATCATGGTTTAAGACAATTAAGAATTGCTGAAACAGAAAAATATGCTCATGTAACTTTCTTTTTTAATGGGGGAGTTGAAACGAAGTTTCCTCATGAAGATCGAATTTTAGTTGCTTCTCCAAAAGATGTTAAAACTTATGATTTAAAACCAGAAATGTCAGCTTTTAAGGTTTGTGATAAGTTAATTGAGGCTTTACAAGAAGATAAATATGACTTTATAGTTTTAAATTTTGCTAATCCTGATATGGTTGGTCATACTGGTAATTTAGAAGCTACTATTAAAGCTTTAGAAGCAATTGATTGTTGCATGGAACAAATTTTAAAAGAAGTTTTAAAAAAAGATTATGTCATGTTAGTTACAGCTGATCATGGCAACAGTGAATGTTTAGTTAATGAAGATGGAAGTAAAAATACTGCTCATACAACGAACTTGGTTCCTTTCTCTGTTGTAAATTATGATAACATAACTTTACATGAAGGAAAACTTGCTGATATTAGTCCAACAATTTTAGATATCTTAACAATTGCTAAGCCTGATGATATGACAGGAGAATGTCTTATAAATTAGTAATTTTAGGTGGTGTTTTGATGAAAAAATTAATTCTCTTTCTTCTTTTACTAATTCCATTTAATGTAAATGCAGCCACAATTAAATATTTAAATGCAAATAATGAGTTTGTAGTAATTGAAACAGGATTTTTAGGAATATCTGCTAAATTAAATGGTAATATAAATATCGAAATTGAGAATTTAGCTTCTTACCAAAATATTTTTGAAACAGGAAATAGAAATAGTTACCCAACTTATATTGTTAGAAAAGACAATAAATATACTTTCTCTGATTTTAATAAAGATGCTGATGCTATTTATACCGAACAAATGCACTATTACGATTTAAGTACAATATTGACTGGTGATCCAGTTAAAAATGATTGTGATGGTATTATTGGCTATGAATTAATTAAATTTTTAAAAAATGATGTTTTTAAAGTTTTTTATATACTAATTCCAATTATTATCTTAGTTTTATCAACATTTGATTTTTTTAGTATAATTTTTTCAGATTCTAAAGATGGTTTAAAAAAGCCTTTTGAAAGATTTGGAAAAAGAGTAATAGCTTCGGTTTTAATTTTTATAACTCCCAATATTATTATCCTTTTGGTAAATATTTTAGGAGTTGATGAAATCCGTAGTTGCGTTGATGCTTTAAATAGTGATTATAATGTTCAAGCCGATAGTTAATTTTTGTTATTTATTGTTTAAATAGGGTTAAAAGCTAATCCTAATTTTTCATGTTTAATCAAAGTTTTTGAATAATCTTAGATAAATGAAAGGAGGTCTTATGTCTAAAATTAAAATATTTGCTTTAGGGGGATTAAATGAAGATGGTAAAAATATGTATGTGGTTGAAGTTGACAAATCTATTTTTGTCTTTGATGCTGGTCTTAAATATCCAAAGGATCGTTTATTAGGAATAGATTATATTATTCCAGATTATAGTTATTTAAAAGAAAATATTAAAAAGGTTAAAGGAATTTTTTTAACCCATGGTCATGAATCAAATATTGGAGCTATTTCAGATATTTTATTAGATTTACCAGAAATACCAATTTATGGCCTAAAATATACTTTAGAAATTCTTAAAATGCAACTTACTCTTGACAAAATGGATCTTAACAAGCTAACATTAAAAGAAATTAAGCCAAACTTACGCTTAAATTTTAAAGCATGTAGTATTTTTCCAATAAGGGTAACTCACTCAATTCCCGATGCTACTTTATATGTTTTAAATACAGTTGATGGCAGTATTGTTTATACAGGAGATTTCATCTTTGATCCAACAATGACCGATAATTTTGCAACTGATATTGGTAAACTTGCTTATATTGGTAAACAAAATGTTTTGTGTTTAATGACCGAATCTATGTATGCTGAAAAAGATGGATTTACAAGTCCTAAGCATAGGGTAGCCAATTTTATTAGAAATGTTTTACATGATAATGAAAATCGTATTATTATGAGTGTTTTACCAGCCCATATTTATCGTATTCAAGAAATTTTTAATGAGGTTTCTAAAACTAATCGAAAAATTGTTATTATGGGAAAATATTTACAAGATCTTATTAATATGTCACTTGAAAATAAATATTTAACCATTAATAAAAATAAAATAGGTGATTTAGCAAATCTAAATGAAAAAGGTGTTGTAGTTTTAATAAGCGATTTAAAAGAAAAACCCTATGCTAATTTGGAAAGAATTTTAAAAGATAATGATCGTTATATTAAATTAATGGAAACAGATACTATCTTTATAACTGAACCTATGTATTTAGGAGTTGAAAAAAGAATGGTTATGATCATGGATGAATTTGCTAAAAAAAATATTAATGTTGTTTCTTTATCAAATAAAAATCATTTATTATTTCATCCATCAAAAGAAGATTTAATGATGATGATTAATATGATGAACCCTAAATATTATTTTCCAATTAAAGGTAATTATAAAGATCAAGTTGAAAATGCTAATTTAGCTTCTAAATTAGGTCTTAAAAAAGAAAATATTTTATTAAAACAGAATGGTGATGTTATAACATTAATTAATGGTAAATTAATTGATAAACAAGAAAATATTCCAGTTGATGAAGTATTAATTGATGGAAAAAGTCAAAATGACATTGGAGAAGTTGTTTTAAAAGACAGGGAAATGTTAGCGGAAGCTGGTATTGTTTTAGTAAGTGCAACTTTAGATAAAAAAACAAAAGAAATTTTAGCAGGTCCAGAGATTTTAACAAGAGGATTTATCTATGTTAAAGATAATATGGATATTTTAAAAGAAAGCAGTGTTATTTCAGAACGTATTATTAAAAATAATATTAATAATAATTATGTTGATTATAATAATATAAAACAAGAAATAAGGTTAAATCTTGGCAAATATTTTTATGAAATGACTGATTGTAGACCTATGATTATTACAGTAGTTGGAGAAGTCTAATGAATACGTTTGAAATTATAATGTTAGTTCTAATTATCATTAGTCTCATTTTAAATATAATTTTACTTCTTAAAAATAAAAAACCAAGTAATGCAAATTTAGACTTTTTAGAAAGATTAGGAAGATTTGAAGTCAATATTACTAAAGAATTTGGTAATTTTAAAAATGATTTAGAAAAAGAAATGTCTAATAACTTTTTAAAAGTAAATGATAAATTAGAAACAAAATTAAATGAAATCAATAATAAAGTTAATTCTCGAATTGATGAAAACTTTGAAAAAACCAATAAAACTTTTATTAATGTTTTAGAAAGATTATCTAAAATTGATGAAGCTCAGAAAAAAATTGAAAATTTATCTATTGATATTGTTTCTTTAGAAAATATTTTAACTGATAAAAAAACTCGGGGAATATTTGGAGAAGTTAATCTTTATAATATTTTAAAAAATGTTTTTGGGGAGAAGAACGATTTAATATATAAAACTCAGTATAAATTAAGTAATGGTTATATAGCTGATAGTGTTGTTTTTGCTCCTAATCCTTTAGGTACAATTGCTATTGATTCAAAGTTTCCTCTTGAAGCTTATAGAGTTATGGTTGATAAAAAGAAAAGTGATATTGAAAGAAATTTAGCCTTTAAGCAATTTAAATTGGATGTTAAAAAACATATTGATGATATTAATTATAAATATATAATTGATGGAGAAACTAGTAATCAAGCAATGATGTTTATTCCAGCTGAAGCAATTTTTGCTGAAATCAATGCTTATCATAGTGATTTAGTCGAATATGCTTATAAAAAAAGAGTTTGGTTAACTAGTCCAACTACTTTAATTTCTACTTTGTCAATGATTATGATGATTATTCAAAATATTGAAAGAGATAAATATACAAATATTATTCATGAAGAATTAAATAAATTAGGAATTGAATTTACAAGATTTAAAGAAAGATTTGATAAATTATCCAAGAGTATTTTAACTGTTAATAAAGATGTTGAAGCTTTTACTATTACAACTGATAAAATCAAAAAGAAATTTGATAATATTTCAAGTGTTAAAGTAGAAGATAATAATTTAATTCAATTAGATGAAGATAATAATTAGATTTAATTTTAAAAAAAAAGAACGATTTTTTGTTCCTTTTTTTTAATCAATTTTTTATGATAGATAAAAAAATTAAATATTATATTGTATAGAATTAAAAATATGTTATAATTATTAATATAAGATAGGTGATTATAGATGAAAAAAAAGGTATTTATATTTGTTGTTTTTTTGTTGTTAGTAGTAGCAATAACTGCTTCTAGTTATGCTTATTTAAAAGCTGAAAAGACAGGCACTAAAGATAATACTTTTACCTTAAGTAGTTTAGATGTAATATTATTAACAGATATTAATAATATTACTTTGGATAAAGTTTTACCTGTAACAGATGCTGAGGGATTAACAAATACCAAACTAACTTTTCAAATAAAAAACAATGCAGCTGAGATAGCTAATTACAAAGTTAGTTTAGTTGATGGTGATACTAAAAGTACGATGATTAATAGTTCAGTTCGTTATCAATTAAAAAGGACAAAAGAGGGAGAAGCTACTGAAACTTTAGAAATAAAAAATTTAAATGCTAGTGGTTTAATTGATACTGGCATAATAGAAGTAGGAAAAACTTATACTTATGAACTTATTATGTGGATTGATTATAATGCTAATCCCAATGGTCAAACATTTGCAAAAAATATTTTAGTTGAAGGTATGCAAGTTGCCAGTTTAGATACAAGTGGTGCCAATTACCCAGAACTTTTAGATAATATGATACCAGTTTATTATGATAAAACAAGTGATACTGAGGGTGTATGGCGGGTTGCAGATTCTAAAAATTTAGATAATGATTATAAATGGTTTGATTATAATAAATTTATGTGGGCTAATGCAGTAACGGTAAAAGAAATTGGAGAAAAAACAAGATTAGAATATTTGAATGCAGATGTTGGTACTGAAATTAATATAGATGATATAACAAGTATGTGGGTTTGGATACCAAGATATAAATATACGGTTTTTAATGGCAATAATAGTTCTGTTTCTGAACAGTTAATTGATATAACTTTTGAACATGGAATTGATTCAACAGGCACGATTGCTTGTGTTGATAATATTTCTACCTCAAGTACTTCAAATAGTAGTGAAACTTGTACTGATACAACGAATGGTTCCATTATAAATGGTGTAAGTACTTATACGCATCCAGCTTTTACTTTTGGAGATGAGGAATTAACCGGTTTTTGGTTTGCTAAGTTTGAAATGTCAACAGATGATGCGACTTGTTTAAACAGTCAAAGTGAAACTAATTGCAATAAATCAGGTTTAAATATCTATGTCAAACCTGATGAATTAAGTTTAAGATATATAAGTGTATCTAATCTTTTTGAAAATACAAGAGGTATGGAACTAAGTGGTAATATTCATGGTTTTAGTCAAACTGATACAGCCACAACTTTAAATAATGATGGAACAATCATGAATGATAATAATAACTATGATATTCATATGGAAAAGAATATGGAATGGGGAGCAGTTGCTTATTTATCCCAATCGAAATATGGAAAATATGGTAATACTTTATATGAAGGTGATTACCGCCGAATTTATAAAAATAATTATTATCAATATACAAATAGTGTTTATTATTATAAAACAGGTTATTCTGGATATAGTGAAACAGCCTCAGGCACAACAACTAATACAGTTTTATACAATGATTTAACCGATTTAGGAAATGGTCAAGGATATAAAGGAGCTGGAGCTTCAACAACAGGTACTGTTTATGGTGTTTATGATATGAATGGCGGTTCTTATGACTATGTAATGGGTAATATGGTAAATACATCTGGCACTTTTTATTCAAGTAGTTCAGGTTTCGCTAGTCCTTATCCTAATAGCAAGTATTATGACAAATATTCTTATTCAGATAGTAATAACACTATTGCAAGTTATAGTCGTTCTAAGTTAGGTGATGGAATTAAGGAAACAATTAAAGATATTACCAATACAGAAAATGGAGCTGGTTGGGGAATATCTTCGTCTAGATATATGCCATATTTTGATCATTCTTGGTTTGGTCGTGGTGGATATGCATTAGTTACTGAAGCTTCAGGTATATTTTATTCATTATATGGAAATGGCTATAATTATACAACTGGATCTTCACGTCCTATCTTATCTATTACACGAGAATTTCCTTGGATTAAATAAATATAGATTGAGGTAATTGTATGATAAAATATTTTTATATTCCAACTGAAGTTTGGTATTACGTGGTAATTCCTATTTTGTTAATTTTACTTATTTATTTAGTTTTTGATTTAATATATCATAAGAAAAAAGGAACTTATTACTATAATTATGTTGTTGATTATGTTTATAGTACTTTAGGTGTTATCTTTTGTTCCTTACTTCTTTGCTTATTACTAGGATATAGTTTAGCAACTATAAAACTACTTGTTGATGCTAATTTAATTCAAAATAGTTTAATATTTGTAACTATTTTAGTTATTTTACCTTTAATACCTTTATTTTTCTTAGGATATATTTTGAAAATTTATCTTAAAAATTTAAAAAGAAAAAAAATTCTTGATGCAGGACTTGAAACCTATCAAGAAGCTAAATTAATTAAAAAAAATAGTTAAGATTTGAAACTTAACTATTTTTATATAACTCTTGTTTTAAATTTTCTAAATTATCATACATGATACTTAAATAATCTTTTTTATTGTCTCTTTCTTTATCAGTAATGTTTTTTAAATTTCTAATGGTTAAAATTTCAATTTGATTTTCTTCAATTATTTTTTGAATATCTTCATTATTTTGAATATCTTCATTATTTTGAACACCCTCATAATTATAAAAATACTTTACATTACCATTTCTAATATTACTTCTAAACAAAGCAAGATTTTTTTCATAATTTTCATTATTTTTATCAAGCGATATAACCTTTAAATTATATTTTTCTAAGAAAAGTAAATTATCACTATTAACAATAATGGTATCATAATTAGCATTTTCAATAGTTGTTTTATATTCAGCATCTAAACTAGAAAGATTAACTTTTAATTCCAAATACCGATTTTCAATATCTTTTAATAAATAAGTACTAGTTATATATTCACTCAAACCATTTTTAATATTTTGAGCTATCATTAATAAATTTGAAGAGTTTAACCATAATTCATCTTGTTTATTTTTGTATTCCATACCATAAGTAGCATCAATTATTTTGATATTTTTGTTTTTATTTAAAAGAGTAACTGCCATGTTGGAATCATCAGTTGTTCCCATATAAATAAATAAATCTTGTTTACTAAAATCTTTAATTTGTTTACTGGTAAAAGTATAATCATCAATGTTAATACCATTTGGATAAATTGAAGTAATATAAGAATTATCTCCATATAAATAATTAGTAACGTATTCTAATGAATAATTTGTAGTAATAATACTAATATTTTCCATACTATCATGTTTAAAAAGGTTACAACCACATGTTGAAACAAGAAGAATTAATAAAACAATAATTTTTTTCATAACTCACCTATACTATATTTTACTATTATTTTTAAAATTGAACAAGTTTAATATACAAATTTTTTAAAAAATGTTATAATCAAGATGTTTAAAGAGAGTGATAATTAGAAATAATTATTATAAAGAAAGGATTAATATGGATGAATTTTTTAATAAATATAAAATAGTTCCTAAAAATAGAAAATTATATGAAACAGCTTTTTCCCATGCTTCTTTTGTTAATGAGCATAAAGTAAAAAGTGATTATGAAAGATTAGAATTTTTAGGAGATGCTATTTTAGAATTAGTTATAAGTGATTATTTGTATCGTAATTTTGATGAAAATGAAGGAGAAATGACTAAAGTAAGAGCTAGTTATGTTTGTGAAAATGCTTTATATGAATATATGAAAGCTTTAGATTTAATTAAATATATAAAAGTTGGAAATGGTGAACTTAATGATGGCGAAATTAAAAGAGCTATTATTGCCGATATTTTTGAATCTTTAATGGCGGCTATTTATTTAGAAGAAGGTTTTTTTAAAGTTAAGGAAGTTATTTTAGATATTATTGTTCCGTATATTAAAAATCCTAATGTTACTTTTTTTAGCGATTATAAATCAATTTTACAAGAGGCAGTTCAAACTGAAAAGAAATCCTTGACATATGAAATAGTTGCTGAAGAAGGACCCCCTCATGATAAAAAATTTACGGTAGTTGTGAAAATTAATAATATTATTTATGGAAAGGGGAAAGCTAGTTCGAAAAAAGAAGCAGAAAAAGAAGCTGCTAGAGTAGCTTTAACAAAACTAGCTAATATTAAATATGAATAAAAAAGGATTTACTTTAGTTGAATTATTAGCTGTTATTACAATTCTTGCAATTTTGACAGGAATTGCTGTACCTAATGTTATTTCAACAATTAATAATAATCGTAAAAATACTTTTTTAATGGATGCAAAAAGGATGATAACAAGAGCTGAATATTTGATTTCAACTACTAAGGCTGATCGTGATAAAGTTTTAGCTGGTTCAAGTGTTACATATGCTTTTCCTATTTTAAATGCTAAGGGAGAATTTCCAAATGATCCCGATGGTGGTAGTTACGATGCTAGTAGTTATGTAACTGTGTCAAGAAGTGGAAGTACTTATTCCTATTGTATCAAATTAGTTGGTTCCAAAAGACAAATTAGTGATGGTTCTACTTGTCTTACTAGTAATAATTTGACCGGAATTACTGTAGTTCAAGATAAATAATATAATTTAATCTGAAAAAAATTTTAATGATGATTTTATCAAGAAATAAGGACTAATTTTTAAAATTGGTTCTTTTTTTTGTTACAATTTAACTACTTTAAAAAGAAAAAAAATTAATATGTAAGTTTATTAAAAAGATGTATAAAAAATGTAAATTTACAAAACTTGACACTTTATGATAATAGGTATATAGTGATCTTATCAACTGGTTGATGAAAGGATGTGAAATTGAAATATAAATTATGTTTAACAATGATTTTAAGCTTTTTTCTAATGATTCCTACATGTTTTGCTAAAGTTATTAGAATAGATAATATCGATTATAATGTTCAGCCTGGAGAAATTTTAACCAAAAAAGGTTTAATTTATAATAGTAATCAAAATCTTTTAATTTTAACTAATAGTAAATATCAGTCAATTTATACAAAAGAAAATTTAAAAATTGTTCTAAATGGAGATAATATTTTAAAAAGTGATAATTTGATTACCAATATTATAATGGCTAAAAATTTAGAAATAGTAGGTCCTGGTAGTTTAACCATTGAGGGTAATAACCTAGGAATATCGGCTTTAAATGTGGTAATTACAAATGCTAAAATTAATCTAAAAACAAAAAATCGAGGTATTGCAGCAAGTTATGATGGAGGTAATATTATTTTAAATAATACGACTTTGGAAGCAACAACAGATGATGCGGTATTTGGGACTGTTAATGGAGATCTTAGCCTAAACAATTCCCAAGTTAAAATTAATCAAAGTGATGTATTATTTGGAGGATTTACCAAAAATATTTATTTAAATTCTTCTAATTTAATTTTAAATTGTCAAAATGGGATTATGTATAATGGTTATCAAATCTATATTTTTGGGAATAGTCATTTTTATATGCAAGCTATCAAAAATCATTTGAATAAATCTTCTTATATCTTAGGAAGTAATCTTCAATTATTAGGAAGTAATGATGGTTTAAATTATCATGAGATAGAATCAACTGAAAAAAATAACTATTTAAAAATAGATTATTTAGGTGATGACGAGTTAGATTTAAAAGAAAAAGAAGATTATTTAAAACAAAAAGAACAAGAATTAATTAATAAGGAAATAAAGTTAAAAAAATTAGAAATAAATTTAATTGAAAAACAAAAACTATTAAATAACCAAGAAATAAATCTTCAAGAACAAGAAAATAAAATAAATGATAAATTAGTCAATTTAGATACTAAAGAAAAATCTTTAATTAAAAAGGAAATTTGCTTGATTAATTTGCAAATAAATTTAACTAAAAAAGACAAACTGTTAAGTAATAAGAATTTAGAACTTAAAAATGAAGAAAAATCATTGACTAAAAAGTTAAATAATTTAAGTTCTAAAGAAAAAGAGTTACTAAAAAAGAAAGATTTATTAAAAGAATTAGAAATTAACTTAAATACTTTAAAAGTTAATTTGGAAAACAGAGAAAAAATTTTAAAAGAAAAGGAGGAGAAGTTAAACGATGTTAATCTTAATTGTCAGACTAATTCGGGAATTTCTACTGATTCTATAAAAAAAACTAAAACTTATTTTGATTTAAATGAAGATTTATTAAGAACATGTTTTTTATTTTTAGGAATAATTACTATTATTATAATTGGAAAATACTTGCTAAAAAAAATTTCTAAAATATAACTAAGAAGGTGGTTGAAAAAAATAAATTAAGAAAGGAGGAAAAAACTTTTTATAAGTTTTCAGTAAAAGCTCGTATGATTAACTTCTATAATCAAATTAAATTATTTATTTATAATTATAAAAAAAGAATTATTATAGTTATTAGTTTATTAATAGTTTTTCTAACTGGAACAATTATTTTAATTCAAAAAAATGAAAATGATTCTAAAATCTTAGTTTATGAAAGTCAAATAGAAGAAAAAAAAGAAAATAAAGATATTCAAGTAAGTGAGCAAGAAAAAGAAGAAACCTATTACTATGTTGATATTAAAGGATATGTTAATAATCCAGGAGTTTACTCAATTTTAAAAGGTAAAAGAGTTGTTGATGCTATTAATAGTGCTGGGGGATTAAAAAAAGATGCTAATACAAGTCTTTTAAATTTAAGTTTAGAAGTAACTGATCAAATGGTAATTGTTGTTTACTCTAATAGTGAAATAGCAAACTTTTTAAAAACTAAAGAACAAAAGAAAGCAGAAAGTAATATTTGTAATGAAACAATCAAAAATAATGCTTGTGTTGTTAATAATGATCAAGATGTCAATCCTAATTTAGATAAAGACAAAGATCAAGAAGAAAAAGAACCTGAAAAAAAATTAATTAATATTAATACAGCAAATAAAGAAGAACTGATGACTTTAAATAAAATAGGGGAATCTAAAGCTTTAGCAATTATTGAATATCGGGAAAAAAATGGTCCTTTTAAAACTATTGATGACCTAAAAAATGTCAGTGGTATAGGAGATATTTTATTTGAAGATCTTAAAGACTTTATTACGATCTAAATTATTCTATTTAATATTAATATTTATTGTTCTAAGTTACGTTATTTTAAACCTATTTATCTTAAAGAAAGAGAGTATTTATAAAGAAAATCAAACTGTTTTTGTTGGAACTATTAAAAAAATAAAAGAAACTACGTATAGATACTCTCTAACTTTACAAAATAAAGAAGATTTAATTGTTTATTTAGATAAATGTCCTTATCAATTAGGTGATCAAGTAAAAATAATTGGTACTTTAGAAAAACCTCAAAATAATACAATTCTAAATAATTTTAATTATCAAGAATATTTAAAACAGAATCAAATATTTTATATTTTAAAAGCCAAAGAGATAATTTTATTAAAAGCTAATCATAATTTAATTTTTAAATTAAAAAATAATTTAATCAAATACTTTCAAGATTTTAAAAGTAAAGATTACTTACATGCTTTTATTTTGGGTGATACCAGTTATCTAAAAGCCTATGAATCTTATCAAATAAATGGTATTTGTCATTTACTAGCAATTGGAAGTACTCATATAACTTTTTTAAATTTTATAATAATTGCTATTTTAGGAAAAATGAAAATTAAAAGTAAGAATTTAATTTCTTTATTGGTAATTTTTGTTTATTTAATCTTAACAGATTTTCCTATTTCTATTTTTAGAACCTTTCTCTTTTTAAGTATTGCAACTTTTAATAAAAAATATAAATTAAACTTAAATTCTTTACAAATATTTATTTTAGTTATTAGTTTAACTATTATTATTAATCCTTATTCTCTTTATCAAAAAGGCTTTCTTTATTCTTATTATTTAAGTTTTATTTTAATATTAAATAAAGATAAGTTAACTGGTAATAATTTTTTTAAACTTTTACAAATATCATTTTTATCTTTTTTAGGAAGTTTACCTTTTAATATCTATTTTAACTATGAAATAAATATTTTAAGTATTATTTATAATATGTTCTATGTTCCAGTTTTTAATATTATCATTTTCCCACTTTCTCTTTTAACACTTGTATTTCCTTTTTTAGATAATATTTTTTATGAAGTAATGGAGATACTAAATCAAATATCTATATTTTTAAATCAATATAAATGGGGAATTATAATATTAAAAAAAATGCCTATTTTCGTTTTAATTATTTATTTAGTTTTAATTGTTTTAGTTACTAAAAAAATATTAGTAAGAAAATATTATAGTTTAGGTTTATTAATATTTATTTTAATAATTCATTTTAATATAAATACTTTAGTTAAGAAAGATTATTTTATGATTATTGATGTTAAACAAGGTGATAGTAGTTTATTTTATTCTAATAATGAAACTATTTTGGTTGATACTGGTGGTCTTTATCAAGAAAAAATTAGTGATAAAACAATTTTAATGCTAAAATCTTTAGGAATAAAAAAAATAGATTATTTATTTCTAACTCATGGAGATTATGATCATATGGGTGATAGTTTAAATTTAATTAATAAGTTTAAAGTTCAAAATGTGATTTTTAATAATGGTGAATATAATAATTTAGAATTAGAATTAATTAAAACATTAGAAAAAAAGAAAATAGCATATTATCAAAATTTAAAACAATTAAATATAAATAATAATAAATTATATATTTTAAATAATAAAATATATGATAATGAAAATGATAATTCAATAATAATTTATATAAAAATGAATAATTATAAATTACTTTTAATGGGAGATGCTGGAATAGATGTTGAAAATGATTTAATAGATAAATATAATTTAAATAACATTGATATATTAAAAGTAGGACATCACGGTAGTAAAACAAGTAGTAGTAAAGAATTTATAGATTATATTAATCCTAAATATTCGGTTATTAGTGTAGGTAAGAACAATTGGTATGGACATCCAAATTCTAAAGTATTAGATATACTAGATAAATCAATTGTTTATAGAACAGATCAAGATGGAAGCATTATTTTTAAATTTAAAAATAATAAACTAAATATTGTAAAATATTCACCATAGAAAAATTAATGATTATTGAAAAGATAGATATAAGGTAAAAAATAATTTTGAATTAGGAAAGTTATTATATAAAGCAGTGAATAAATAAGCAAAAAATAAAACTAGAGAATATTATCAAAAGTTAATTTTAAAAGTTAATAAAAAATATGATAAAAGTTTTTTGTATAAAACAAGAAAGTTTTGTATAGTTTTCTCAAATTAAAAAGTGATATCACTGGTTCCACAATTAAGTAGGAGTCAATGTTTAATATTGCTACCAGTAAAGATTTGAACAAAATTAACTATTACATTAATGAAAGTTTTCACCAAAAATTAACAAAGCGAGAATTATATGAAATAATTAAAAATATAGAATATGGAAGATTAGATGAATATACTAAATTAAATTTAATTATATCGGTTTACTTCTAAATTTCAAGAAAAAAATTAAGTATAGTATAGATATTAATGTTTAGCATACAATATTAATAACTTGAAAATCAAACTTTTAAACTTGCTTAAAAATAATTTAGGAACAATTATGTGTTTGGCGCCATAAAATATTATGTGACGCTTAACGTATTAAGCGTTTAATATAGATTGGATTATTCCAGAAAGGGGAACTAAACATTAGTTCTTTTTTT
>CALVPE010000026.1 GCA_944350485.1 uncultured Bacilli bacterium | reverse complement strand
AGATAGATGACAATAGTTTGTCATGTTCAATACCTCCTTTAATGACAAACAAATTGCTTAAGAAGATATTATATACATTTTTAAAACTAACTGCACATTAATTGTGCACTTTCAAAAAAAATCAACCATTCGTAAAAAGATAATTTTAGTTATCTTTTTTTCTTTATAATCATTTAAATTTATGATAAAATTAATTAGGAAAGTGGAGAAAGATATGGAAACTTATTTAAAAAAGAACTTAGATTTTAGTAAAACAATAACAGGTAGGTATATAGAAAAATATGGCTATCCTGATGTTTTAGCAAAAATAGATAATATTATTTCTGAACTAGCTCAAAATCTTGATTTAAATGAATATCAAGACATGGGAAATCAAGTTTATATTCATAAAAGTGTTAAATTAGATCCAAGTGCTAAAGTAATTGGACCTTGTTTAATTGAGGAAGGGACAGAAATTAGGGTTGGAGCTTTTCTAAGAGGTAAAGTTATAATTGGAAAAAATTGTGTAATTGGTAATTCAACGGAAATTAAAAACTCTATTCTTTTTGATGAAGTTAAAGTTCCCCATTTTAATTATATTGGAGATAGTATCTTAGGTTATAAAGTCCATTTTGGAGCTGGTAGTTTAACTAGTAATGTTAAAAGTGATGAAACTTTAGTTAAATTAACAATTGCTGGTAAAACTTATCAAACTAATCGAAAAAAAATAGGAGCTATTGTTGGAAATAAGGTAGAAATCGGTTGTAATGCCGTTTTAACGCCTGGAGCTATTATAGGAGCTAATTCAACTATTTATCCCTTAACAATGGTAAGAGGGGAAATAGAACCAAATAAAATTGTCAAAAGTATGAATAATATTGTTTCTAAGGAGTAAAAATGAAATTATATTTAGATTTTGATGGTACTTTATTTAATACCGATAAATTTTATCAAGATTATCTAACTATTTGTCTAAAAAATAATATTATGAAAGAAGAAGTGGAAAATGCTAAAAAAAAATTATTTCAAAATCATTTATTTAATCTTGATACATTGACTAATTACTTATATAAAACTTATAAATTAACTAATAATTTTCTTTTAGAAATTAATAAATTATATCAAAATAATTATCTTTTTCCAGATGTTTTAAATAATTTAAAAATATTAGTACAAAAATATGACTTATGTTTATTAACGTATGGAGATACATCTTTTCAAAAGAAAAAAATAGAAAGTACTAAAATTGAAAATTATTTTAAAAAAATAATTATTTCAGAAACAGATAAATCAAAGTTAAATATAGATTATGAACATAGTTTATTTATTGATAATAATCCTAAGGAAATAGAAAAGTTTTTTAAAAAGAAAGCACAAGTTATTAGATTAAGAAGAAAAGAAGATAAATATTTTAAGGATGATTTAAGTGTTGATTGTTTAGAATATGAAAATTTAGAAGAATTTGTTAAAAATAATTTTAAAATTAATTAAGTAGTAGGCTTAGCTTACTATTTTCTTTTTTGTCATGATTTTGTCACTTAAAGTGTAATATAATGAATCTGAAAGGAGTTAATATGGAAATATTAAGAGTAGAAAATTTAACAAAAACTTATGGAAAAGGTTTAAATAAAGTTATAGCTTTAGATAACGTTTCCTTTAGTGTAGAAAAAGGAGAATTTGTAGCTATTATTGGGGCTAGTGGATCTGGAAAATCAACATTAATGCACTTAATAGGAGGAGTTGATAAACCAACTAGTGGTAAAGTTTTTATTGATAATTGTGATATTTATAATTTAAAAGATGATGCATTATGTATTTTTAGAAGAAGACAAGTTGGTTTAATTTATCAATTTTATAATTTAATTCCCATTTTAACAGTTAAAGAAAATATTACTTTACCAAGTAAATTAGATAATAAAGAAATACAATCAGAGAAGTTAAAGGAAATAATTAATTTATTAGGACTTGAAAAAAGAATTAATCACTTACCAAATGAATTATCAGGAGGCGAACAACAAAGAACTTCTATTGGAAGAGCTTTAATAAATGAGCCAGCTTTAATATTAGCCGATGAACCAACTGGTAATTTGGATAGTAAAGCTAGTTTAGAGATTATGGAAATTTTAAAAACTTCAAATAAAAAATATAAACAAACTATTATTATGATTACTCATAATTTAGAACTTGCAAAAGATGCTGATCGCATTATTAAAATATCTGATGGTAAGATTGTTGAGGAATAATATGAAAATATTAATAGAAGTTACTAAAAAAAATTTAAAATTAAATAAAAAAAGGACAATTGTAACAATTATTGGTATTATGCTATCAGTTTCTCTAATATGTGCTGTTGGAGGTATGGTTGCAAGTTTTAGAGAAACTTTATTTCAAGGTGCTATTTATCAGGAAGGTTATAATCATTTAATAATTGAAACTAATAGAAAAAATTTAAAAATTTTGGAAAATAATCGTGATATAAAAAAAATCATGAATATTTCAAATCTTGGTTATTCCACTTTAATTGGGAGTCAAAATGAATATAAGCCTTATTTAAAATTATTATCAGTTGAAACTAGTCAAGATTTTTTAAATTTTCCTTTTCACTTACTAAAAGGAAGATATCCGGCTAATCAAAATGAAGTTATTATTTCAAATAGTATTATAACTAATGGAAGAGTTAATTATGAAATAGGTGATACAATTAAGTTAAATCTTGGAACTCGTTATGCGTGTGGAAAGAAAGTTTTAGAAAATCATTATTTACCAAATGATTATAAATACGATCAAGATGGTAAAGTAGTATGTGAAGATGAAAATATTGTGGTTAGTGATACAAGAGAAGTTAAAATAGTAGGAATTATTGAAAGACCATCATATACTTACGAAGAATATAGTGAAGCTGGTTATACAATTATTACAACAAATTTAAAAAGTGATGATTTAAAAAGTTATGTTATTTTAAAAAATCCTTATAACTATGAAAGTATTCAAAGAGATTTAGAAGATAGTAACAAGTTTCAAAAAATAAAAACTAATTCTGATATTTTACACTGGGAAATCTTTAGTTTTAGTGATTCCACTATGAGTATGTTATTAACTGTTTCTGCGATTGTTATTTTAATTATTGTTGTTACAAGCATTTTTTGTATTCGTAATTCTTTTGCTATTTCAACACTTGAAAAAACCAAGATGTATGGACATTTAAGAAGTATTGGAGCTACCAAAAAGCAAATAAAAAAGATGGTTTTAACGGAAGGATTGATTCTTGGCTTAATTGCAATTCCTTTAGGACTTTTCTTTGGAATACTAGCTGATTATATTTTAGTTATTATTTTAAATTATTTAATAGGAGATTTTTTAAACACAAACTTTATCTTTACTTTATCATGGTTAGCTATTTTAATTGCAATTTTCCTTGGAATTGTAACAATTTATTTATCAAGTATCACATCAGCTAGAAAAGCTAGTAAAATTTCACCAATTGAAGCAATTCGCAACAATCAAGATATTAAAATAAATAATAAAAAGTTAAAAACTCCCAAAATTATTGAAAAATTATTTAATATTGGAGGAGTTATAGCTTACAAAAATTTAAAAAGAAGTAAAAAGAAGTACCGAACAACTGTTATTTCTTTAGTAGTTTCAATTTTTACTTTTATTGCTATGACAACATTTATGGATTATAGTTTTGATTTAACAGGAGCTTATTATCAAGATTATGATTATGATTTAATAATATCTACTAGTAATTTAAAAGATGAAGATACTAAAAATATTCTCTATTTAAATAATATTGATGATTATTTTTTAGTTTATGAAAGTTCAAACTATATGGCTATAAAAGATCTTGATCATGTAACTGAGTATGGATATTTAACTCATATTAAAGAAAGTGAATATGATCAAGAAACCAATACTTTTAAAGATAGTAAAGAGATTAATTTAAGCCTTTTACTTTTAGATGATAAATCATTTAAAGATTATTTAAAAGAAAATAAAATTAATAAGGATATTAAAAATCAAGCTATTTTAGTAGATTATTCTCTTTCATATGAAGAAAATGGCAAGATGATTTATAAAAGAGTACTTGACTATAAAGATAATAATTTAATGACAGCATATGATATTAATAATCAAGAATTTAAATTTCAAATATATAAAGTTTTAAAAGAAAAACCAAAAGGTTATGAAAATAATAATGGAATTTTTCTAATTTTAAATGAAAAATATTATCAAGATTTAAAAGGTAATATAAAAACATTAACTCTTAGTAGTAAATATTCTGATAATTTAGAAAACGAAATTAAAAAATTACAATTAGATATCAATATAGTAAATATTTCAAAAAGAGCTAAAGAAGAAAAATCTATGGCAATTGTCTTTTCCATTTTCTTCTATGGTTTTATTGCTGTTATTACTTTAATAGGTGTAACTAATATCTTTAATACAATTACAGCTAATATGACTTTAAGACAAAAAGAATTTGCTATTTTAAGAAGCATTGGTGTTACCAAAAAAGAATTTAATCGAATGATTAATTTAGAAATTTTGTTTTACTCAATTAAATCTTTATTTTATGGTATAATCTTAGGTTTAATAGGTTCTTATTTAATTTATATGGGTTTTACTAATGGTTATGAAACTTCATATGTTGTTCCTTTTAAAGCTATTATTATTAGTATCATCTTTGTTGTCTTTCTAGTTACTATGATTATGAAATATTCCATATCCAGAATAAATAAACAAAACATCATTGAAACAATTAGAAATGATAATATTTAAATACTTTTTTAAGTTTTAAAAGAATTGGAAAATTAAAAAAAACTCTTGTCATGATTAAGAAAATATTGTAATATTAATACATAAGATAGGAAAATGGTTAACCTTGTTATATAGTTTTTATACAATAAACCCTATAAAGAAAATGTAAAGTTTATGAGAAAGTTAAGTTTGAAAAATGTTTCGAAAATCTTGATTAATTGAGTTATTTACATAACTTTATGTATAACTTAGGGGAAATTCAAACTACTAATTAGCCTATCAGATAAAAAAGTTTAATCATACTTTTTTAGTTGGAGGAAATATGGAAAAAAGTAAAAAAGTCCAAATAATATTAGTAATTACTATAATATTAGCTTTAACAATTGGAGTTAGTTATGCAGTTTATACAAAATTTATAAGTGGAAAAACTAATCAAGTTTTAGTAACTGGTGATATTTATATGAATTATTTAGAAACAAATCAAATAAATATTACAAATGCTATGCCAATTTCTAAAGAAGATGCTTTAAAAGATAATTCAAATCAGTTTAATTTTCAAATAGTTGGTAAAAATACAAGTAATAAAGATATTTATTACGGAATAAGTATGGTATATGGAGATACTATTGATGGGAAAACAAGAATAAAAGATCAAGATATTAACGTTTATTTAACAAGTGATGAAGATGTTTTAATAGATGGATTAAGATATCAAAGTTTAGATAACACAAGAATATGGGTAGATACAATCCCTGCTAATACTAACCAAGAAATAAGTAAAAATTATAGTT
>CALVPE010000025.1 GCA_944350485.1 uncultured Bacilli bacterium | reverse complement strand
AATGATACCTCCATCATCTGTTAAATAAGATTATGCTTTAAATTATATGATTGTATTAGTCAACCAATACCACTAAACCTTGTATGTGGAAACATATACTACTAAAACACCCTATCATATTTTTGTGGTATTTTTTTATAAAATTTTGCTATTTCAACCATTTTTTTGACTTTTTTTATACCATTTGTATAGTTGATTTTCCCTTATTTTATAGGGTTTAACACAAGTTAAGTAAGCACACACACTCCACATGCCTTGTTTGTATATTATTACTAGTTGGTTTTGATATGTATTGGTGTAACTGTCTACTTCATAATATACATTGTAATATAGTATAATGTGTGTTATGTATAGTTTACTTTTCTACTTCTACTCTAATTCTAATATTCTTAATTGACATTAGGCTTATTTTTTTAGTCTGTTATTTTCCTGTATACTTAAATCTAAATCATTAGGTATGATATCACCATCAATATATCCCATATTTCTAGCTTTTCTTTGAACTATATTATATATTCGATCAATTTCAAAAAAAGATGTACCTTTACTAGCAATATTTCCATATATTGCAATTCCATATTCACTTGTCATATTAGGATCAACATAAAAATTAATTCCATTATTAATGGAAACATCAAATGCTTGTAGTAATTGTTCAAAACTATACAATTTATCTAATTTTAACTTCAGCTCTTCACCACTCAGTTTTCCATCTCTTAATCCCTTAACATCACCAAAACTTGCCTTATTACTTAATACATTTTCAAATGGTATTAAGTAAATTCTATTTTTACCTTTACAGAAATTATTTGATAATCTTTTTGCTCTATTTAATGCTTCATTTCTTTTTTCTAATGGGAAGTTACCAAATTGAGAAATTTGATAATCTAAAACTCTACAATAATAATCTGATTCACTTTCACCAACAATAGGTGGAATTGGTAAACTATGATCTGGAGAACATTGAAAAACATCTTCAAAAATTCCTGCTGGAAAAGTTTGCATACCATAATTAAATTCAGTTGTCCCTAAAAGTGTTGTATATAAAGTTGATAAATTATTATCAGAATAGTTTATTAATTTTCCAAAACATGAAGCAATAAATTTTGCGTCTTCAATATCTTGATCAGAAAGTTTTAAGTTTGACAATCCATTTTCATTAACTTGATTGTTAAAATAGCAACTCATACCACATGCTAAAAAAGGCATCGTTTGAGATAAATTATATTCTTGTAATAGCATAAGCATTTCATAATAATCATTTGAGTCATATAATTGTTGTAATTGCATATTTTGTCTCAAAGTTTTATCAGATGCCTTTAAAAACTTTGTAATAATTGTTTTTATATAATTTGTATTAAACATATTATTAATCCTCCTAGATATCAACACATCATTATTTAATAACATTATATCATATTTTTAAATCCAATTTTTATATCAACTAATTCTAACAATTTCAATATCAATTCAGTTATTCTTATAAATATTCTCACTTGAGTTAAACTATGTTCGTTTTTTTACTAGTAATTGAAGCACTTTCATTTAACTTACCTCCAAGTTGTGGGAAGTTTCAAAAGCAATAGTTTTTCCCTAACATTTCATTGAATCCAATCCATTTTATAAGCAAATGATTTTTCTAATTAGTATCAATTATATCTTCTTCGTTGTAAATAAATCTTCTAACTTTGACAGTGATATTTTGAAGTGTTCTTTACTATCTTTCAACACCTCGGTGCAAACGAAGAATATACTTCTAAAACTTTTATAATTATTTTTAATTCATAATCGACTATCTTTATTTTTCTCTTTTGAGTAACGATAACTCCATTATCCATTAAATAAAATTATACTTTAAATTATATGATTGTATTAGTCAACCAATACCACTAAACCTTGTATGTGGAAACATATACTACTAAAACACCCTATCATATTTTTTCGTGTTTTTTTCTTAAAAATCTGCTATTATTTTCTATTTTTTTGACTTTTTTAATACCCTATGTATTGATTATCCCTTATTTTATAAGGATTTAACGCAAGTTTAGTAAACAAACACATTCAACTTTATTAGTTCTTGGAAACATATCCACTAAATAAATTTTTTTATTTTGATAAATATCTTCTAAAAAGACTAAATCTCTTTTTAAAGAATCCATTGAACAAGCTATATAAATTAAATATTTGGCTTTTATAATCTTTAAATAATCAATTGTTTTCTTATCAAGACCACGTCTCGCAGGATCAACAATAACTAAATCAATATTTTTAAAACTATCAATATAATCCTCAACTTTACCATTAATAACTTTTAAATTATTAATCTTATTTAGTCTTCTATTTTCTTTAGCATCATTAGTTGCTAACTTATTGACTTCAACACTTAAAACCAATTTAGCATACTTAGAAGTTAATACTCCTAAAACACTTGTCCCACTATAAAGATCTAAAGCTATGTTAATATTTTTATCTTCTAAAAATTCTTTTAAAATCTTAAAAATAGCTTCCAAACCTAACCTATTTACTTGAAAAAAAGATTTATAACTTACTTTAAATTGATAACCTAAAATATTTTCTAAAAAATAACTTTTTCCTTTTAAAACTTGATCGTTATTAATTAAATTATCAACTAAACTACTTTCTTTAATTTTCATAATTTTTCGATAAAAGCCATCAATAATAACTAAAGTTTCTTCTAAATAATTTACTCTAATTACAATTTGACCATTAAAATAAGAATCTTTGTTTTCTAAAAAAATTTTTAAAACTTGATTAATCTTATCTTCTAATAAATAACAATAATCTATTTTAACCAAAGAATTTGTTTTTTCTTCATAATAACCTATTTCTCCATTTAAAACATGAAAAGTTACTTTATTTCGGTATCTTAATTCTTTTGTCTTATAAAAGCCATGACAAGCTTTTAAAAACCGATAACTTTTATCTTCTTTAAACTTTCTTTCAATTTCAAAGCTAGTATGTAAAAAATTACAACCTCCACATTGATCATAATATTTGCAAAGAGGAACTACTCGGTTAGAACTTGCTTCAATTATTTTTTTTATATTAGCATCACAATAACTTTTCTTTTCCTTCCTTAAATCAATATCTAATACTTCTCCTACTAAACCTCTTTTAACAAAACAAACTTTATTATCTATTTTTGTTAAACCATTTCCTAAATCATCTAAATCAATTATTTTAATTTTCATAAATACCTCAACTAATATTTAGTATATCATATTTAAAAAGTGAGGGACATGGTTGGTAGTAAAATATGCTATTTTATTTCATATTTTTGTCCCTCATATATAATATAATCATTTTTTTTGTATTTTGAAAAATTTTAAAAAAAAATTAATTTCTTATCTCATATGGATTTGCAAAGGCATTTTTTTAGTATTTTGTAATTTTCTTTATTTTTAAACAAAAAAGAACAAAAAATTAAAAAAATTTTTGAAATTACTAACCAAGTCTTAGTATATATCTTTAAAAAAAGTGAAATAATAATATTAGAAATTAGGGATAATATGAATAATAATTTAGAAAAAGGAAAGTTAAATAATTATGTTGTAAGACTTAAAAATGATACTAATAATTCCGATGATTATGTTTATAAAACAATTAAAATAAATGATAATCAAATTGATTTAATTAATATTGAAACTATTACAAGTAGTAGCAGTATTAATGATTTTATTTTAAAAAAAATTAGTTTTTTAGATAATTTGAATAGTTTTGATTTGTATGATTATTTATATAATTTTTTACCTGCTAATAGTATTAAAAAAATTAATTCGTATGAAGAGATGAAAACTTATTTATTAAATGGTTTTACTATTTTAATTATTAATAATAAAGATTTTTTAAGTATTGAAACAAGGAATAATTTAACAAGGGGTGTTTCTACTTCTGATTATGAAAAAACTGTTATTGGTTCTAAAGATGCTTTCATTGAGCATTATAATACTAATCTTGGTTTAATTAGAAGACGGATTAAAAGTACTAAGTTACACGTTCAAAGTTTTTATTTAGGAAAATATACAAAGACTAAAGTTGGAGTTTTGTTTTTAAAAGGGGTTGTAAAATCAAACTTAGTTAAAGAAATTTGTCAAAAGCTTACTAAAATAAATATTGATGGTATTATTGATAGCGGTTATTTAAAAAAATATTTAAATCCTAAACCAAGCTTATTTCCAAATATTAAAACAACTGAAAGACCTGATTTAGCAAGTCAGTCTTTATTAGAAGGAAAAATTATTCTTTTAACCGACAATAGTCCTGATGTTTTAATTTTACCAACTTTTTTTATTGATTATTTTCATGCTAGTGATGATTATTATCAGTTACCAATTAATATTACTTTTATCAGAATTATTCGATTGATTGCTTTTTTAATTGCTTGTTTTTTGCCAAGTATTTATATAAGTGTTACTACTCATAATCCAGAAGCAATTCCTATTAATTTATTATTAAGCTTTCAAAATCAAAGATTATTAGTTCCTTTTCCTGCTTTTATTGAAGTTATTTTAATGATTATTGCTTTTGAAATTTTAAGAGAAAGTGATGTTAAAATACCATCTTCCATGGGAAGTTCTGTTTCTATTTTAGGAGGCTTAGTTTTAGGAGATGCAGCTGTTTCTGCTGGAATTGTCTCACCCATTATGATTATTGTTGTTGCTATTTCAGCTATTAGTGGTCTTATCATGCCCTCAATTGAAGCAGTAAACTCTATTAGATGGTATCGTTTCTTATTAATTATTTTAGCTAGTTTTATGGGAAGTTTTGGAATTTTTTTAGGAGCTATTTTAATGCTCACTAACCTAGCCTCTTTAAAAAGCCAAGGAATTGACTATTTATATCCTTTAGCTCCTCTTAACACTTATGAATTAAAAGATAGTTTTATTAAAATGAATTCAAAAACAAAAAAACGTAATCCTTTATTAAGTTTTAACAAAGTGAGGGAAAAATGAAAAAAATTATTTATCTTTTATTACTACTAATCTTTTTAATAACCGGTTGTAAATCTTATCTTGAACTAAATGATCTATCTATTATCAATGCAATTGGAATTGAAAAAATAAATGATAATTATCATATCTATATTTCTTTAATTAACTCTTTAAATCAAGAAACAAAAGAGCCACAAATAAAAGTAATTCAATCAGAAGGTGAAAATCTTAAAGATGCTTTTAATAATCTGCGTCTTTCTTTAAATAAAAAAATTTATTTATCCCATTTAAATCTTTTATTAGTAAATGAAACTATTAAAACTAAGGAATTTGAAAATATTATTAAATTCTTTGTCAATAATCAAGATACAAGAGAAGATTTTTTAGTCTGTTTTGCAAATGATTTAAAAACTATTTTTGAACAAGCTAAATTTCAAGAAATAAATAATCTAGTTAAAATAAATTACCAAGAAACTAGTTTAGTTACTTATACAACAATGTATGATTTAATTAAAAATTATTATGAAAATAAACCTCTTTATTTAACTAATATTATTTACGATAATGCTCTTAAAGTTAAAAATGTTAAATTATTTAAAAACAATCACTATCAAGATTTAAATAATCAAGAACCTTTATTTTATAACTATTTAGAAAATAATATTCAAACTTATCATTATGATTTTTTATGTGAACCAAATAAATTTATTTCTTTAAAAGTTTTAAAAGCTAATGCTTATACTTTTAGAAAAGAATTAATTATTACTAATGAAATTAATATTATAACTAATGATTGTAATTTAAACAAAAAAGAAATTAATCAACATTTTACTAATTTCTTAAAAGATAATTTAGGTAAATTAAGTAATCAAAAAATAATAATTAAAAATACTTTGCGAGGTAATTATGAAAACTAAAAAAATTGAAGTTAATATCACTTATTTTATTTTAAGCTTGGCTATCTTTCTTTTAAATTTTAATAGTTTTTCACCTCTTGCAATTATTTTGGGAAGTTTTTTAAACTTTTTAATTATTAAATTAAATGAAAAAATCAATTTTTTAAATAATAAAGTTAGTAAGTTTTTAATTTTTCTTTTATCTTTTCTTTTTTTAATTATTTACTTAAATAAATTAACTTCTTTTATTAGCTTTAATATGCTAAGAAATTATTCAACTATTTTAATAAGTTTAGCTTTATTAATAAGTTCTTATTTTTTAGTTATTAAAGGTTATCATACCATTATTAAAGTTATTTTATTATCTTCTTATTTTCTTCTTTTTATATTTATAATTGGGCTTATTTTAACTAGTTTTTATTTAGATTTTAATAATTTTAATTTAGGTATTTTTAAAAGTAATAATTTAGTTTTTGAAACCTTTTATTATACTTTTTTAATGTTTTATTTATATAGTCTTCTTTATCTACCAAGTAAAGCTAAATTTTCTTTTCAAGATTTAATGATTAGTAATTTTCTTAATTTAAGTTTTTATTTCTTTGTAGTTGGAATTTTAAGCAAAACTTTAGTAGATATTTATAAGTATCCTTATTTAATTATTTATAAAAAGATTAATTTAATCAATTTTATTGATAGAATTGAAATTATTTTTGCTTTTAATTATTTATTTTGTTTTTATTATTTATTTCTTTTAATGTATTATGAGTTAAAAAGAGAGATAAAGACATTAAAAAAGAATAAGGTTCCAAGATTAGTTTTTCTTATTCTTTCAATTTTTATTTTTATAACTAGTGTTTTAATTTTTTAATTATTCTTGAATATTGCAAATTAAACCTTGACTTTCATAATAAGCTTTTTGAGCCTCGATTGGATTATTAATTAAATGTAAATCCAAATCTTTATGATCATAAATACTAAAATCAATTTGCAACACTTTAGCATTTTCTAATTCTTTATAAGTTAAAGTTGATTGATCTTTTAAGGTATCGAGTAAATTATCTAAATCTGAAATTGATTCAACTTCATTTTTTGTTTCACTTTCTTCCGAACTTAGTAATACTTTTCTCAAAATAATCATATTAATTTTATTATTTTCATAATAGGTGCTTGTTACATAACCGTTATTTTGACACATTAAAATTGCACTTTTAATAATTTCTTCATCTTTTTCATCTTGATCATTCATAAAAATTCTTAAAGCAGGTGGTAAAAAAAGCAAAAAAACTAATCCTAGTATTCCTAAATAGCAAAGTAATTTTTTCATCTAACCTCCTATTTTCTATTTCATAATAACATATTTTTCATAATTTTTAAAGTTATTTAAAATGTATTCTTCTAAAAAACTACTACTATTTTGCAAATTACCATTTAATATTTCGATTTCTAATTTATTTAAAATTGTTTTTAAAAGAGATGATGGCTGCACATTCAATAACTTGCAAATTTCTTCTGGTTTAATATTAATATCACTTCTTGATTTAATTGGTAAATTATGAAAAGCCTCAACTATATCTTTTTTAGTATAACCTTTATTAACACCTGCTAAAGTATTAACATATAGACCATATTTATATAAAACTAAAGGATTCAGATTATCTAATTCTAAAGCTAAATTAACTTTTTTAATTAATTCTTTTTCATTTTTAGTAAAATTATAATGTTTAGGGTTTATAATCGACCAAATTCCTATTAAATCAGAGTAATCTTTAATTTTTTCAAGATTTGGTAATTCTAAAACTTCACTTAAATTTAACTCTTGAAGTAGTTTAATACCAAACTCAGCATTTAAAGAAACAAATATTTTATCAAGTTCTCTTTTTTTTCTTTCATAAGAAATATTTTTTAAATACTTTTTACATACTTGAATAGCTTTAATAATTTCTTCATCTAATTTAAAATTTAAAGTTGTTGCAAAGCGAATAGCTCTTAAAATTCTTAAAGCATCATCTTGAAAACTTATAAAAGGATTATTAATAGTTTTAATAAGTTTTTTATTCAAATCAGATTTTCCATTTAATAAATCAATTATTTGACCTTCTTTATTCATACAAATAGTATTAATAGTAAAATCTCTTCTTTTTAAATCTGTTTCTAAATCATCAACATAAATTATTTTAGAGGGATGACGATTATCAAAATAAGCTAATTCTTTTCGAAAAGTTGTTACTTCAAATAAGATATTTTTATAAAAAATACTAACTGCCCCATAACTATTTTCATCATTGATATTTTTTGAAAATTCTAATTTTTTAAATAAATTTGTTAAATCTTTGGGAGTTGCGTTTGTAGTAATATCAATATCACTTGATTTAATATCCATTAAGTAATCTCTTACAAAACCACCCACAATATAAGCTTTATAACCGGAATTTTCAATAATATTTAAAAGATCTAAAGCTGTTTCTTTCATTTTTTTCATAATTTCACCTCTTAAAATTTATTAAAAAACTAAAAAGTTTAAAACTTTCTAGCCTTATTTAAACTTTTTAGTTTAGAGTTTTCTTTAATTGATTGCCTGCTTTAAAAACAACAGCTTTACGGGCAGGAATCTCAACTGGTGCACCAGTTTGTGGATTACGTCCTGTACGAGCATTTCTTTCAGAAACAGCAAAAGTTCCAAATCCAACGAAAGTTACTTTATCACCTTTCTTCAAAACTTCTGTAATTGCATCAAATGTAGCATCAATAGCTTTTAAAGCATCAGCTTTTGTTAATCCTGCATTTGTTGCAACAGTTTCTACTAATTCAACTTTTTTCATTATGTTCCTCCTTTATTAGTGAATACTAAGCACTTTTACCATGCTTACATATACAAATTATCATAATTTTTTTCGTAAATCAACACTTTTAACATATTTTTTACTTTTTATTAATTTTATTGACTGTTGTTTGACTTTTTTTGCTTTGATTATTTTTTTGATCAAGACTTTTTGTTTTAGATGATTTAGTATTTTTATTAGTTTTAGTTGTTGCTTTTTTAGTATTTTGATAAACTTTATTTCGATTTTTAGTTTTACTTTTAACAGTTTGATTAGTTTTTTTTGTAATTTTTAAATTATTATCACTTATCAATTCTTCAATAGCTTTGTCATTATCTTTTTCAGGTGTTACTTTTATATTCATACTTTCAATAGTTACAGCTTCCTGTTCTTTTTCTTTTAAAAGATAGAATAAAATCGTAATGCAAATTAACATCATAATAGAAACAATAATATTACTTAAAAGCATATTAATAATAAACATAAGATCATAACTACTTAAAGTAACTATTGTATAAATAGTTGCATCTAAAAATAAAGCAGCTAATAAACCAATAACTATTCCAAACAACTCTTTACCATATTTTTTGAAATTATCATAGATATAAATAAGAACATAATGTGATGCTAAAAAAGCTACTAATGATGCTAAAATATTTAATTCTTTAACTTTAAATAACTCATTAACATATAAAGACATATCTGGCATAACTGATTGATTACCTAAACTAATAGCCAAAGTATAGCTAATTGTTATAAAAATTTGAATAAGTGCTGCTATTAACACACTTTGAAAAGCTGATTTCTTACCACTTAAATTGAAAATTATTAAAGTACATAAAAATGTAAAAGGATAAGTTAAAAAATTAACCGAAATAGTTAAATCTAAAAAATTTGTTAACTTTAATCCTATTAAATTTGAAACAACTAACAAAACTGCCAATAAGCTTGTAAAAAACGCTTTCTTAAATTCTTTACTCATGCATTCCTCCTTATTATATTTCAATTATATAATATAGTCTTTCTAAAGTAAAGTCCTTTAAAAATGATTTTTTAAACTTTACAATCTATTTTTTTAAATAAAATTAAAGAAATTTAATTGCTAAATATTTTATAATTTGATAAAATCAATATAGAATATAGGATAGGAAGTGAAAAAGTGGATGCTATAATATTTTTAGCTTTATTAGTAATTGTTATTATTTTCTTTAAAAGATTTTCTAATGTTGTTTTCTTTATTGCAATATGTGATATTTTTTTAAGAATATTAACCTTTATAAAATATAATACAGTTAAAGAAATTAAAACATTTATAACTAAGTATTTTCCAGAGAATATACCTGCTATTATTGGAAAATATGCTAAAGATGATTTATATACTATTTTAGTATGGACTTATGTTGTTATAATGGCTATATTTTTGTTTTATGTTGTTAGAATCTTTATCAAAAGAAAGAAAATTTGAGCATAAAAAAAAATATTTTTATTAAAAAATTGATATTATTTTAATACCAATTTTTTTATTTTAGAATAATTTTATTCAACAGTTACACTTTTAGCAAGATTTCGAGGTTTATCAATATCATAACCAAGTTCTAAAGCTGTATAATAAGCTAATAATTGTAAAGGTATAATGGTTAAAATACAGGAAACTAAGTCCGTTGCATTAGGTATTTCAATTAAGTCATCATAAATATCGTTCGAAAGATAAAATTGTTTTCGTTTAAGGACTAAACTATAAGCTCCTCTTGCTTTTGTTTCTTTAATATTGCTAATGGTTTTTTCGTAAATTGTTTGATCTGTTAAAATTGATATTACCGGTGTCTTTTCTTCAATTAAAGAAATAGTTCCATGTTTAAGTTCACCAGCAGGATAGGTTTCTGAATGAATATAAGAAATTTCTTTTAATTTTAAAGATCCTTCTAAAGCAATATAATAATCTATCAATCTACCAATAAAAAAAACATCCTTTTCTTGACTAATCTTTCTAGCAAATTTTAAATAATCAAACTCAATTAAATTTTTAATTTCTTGAGCTAAAACTTGATAATCTTTCAAAATTATTTCTTTTTCTTTAGAAGAAATAATTTTCTTAATAAGACCAATCTTATAAGCTAATAAACTTAAAGTTAAAACTTGTAAGGTATAAGCTTTAGTGGTTGCAACAGCTATTTCGCAACCAGCATTAATATAAATAACTTGATCAACTTCTCTAGCAATTGTTGAACCAACCACATTAACTATTCCTAAAGTCTTAGCTTGATATTCTTTAGCTTTTCTTAAAGAGGCAATAGTATCAGCTGTTTCACCAGATTGAGATATTAAAATTACTAAAGAATTTTTGTCTAAAAAAGTTTTCCGATAGCGAAATTCACTAGCAACTTCCACAATAACTTCTAAATCACCATATTTTTCAATTAAATAAGATCCAATTAAACCAGCATGATAAGCTGATCCACAAGCTACTATATAGATACGATTATATTTACTAATATCTGGAATTAAATCAAAATTATTTAAGTAATAATCAAGAAAATTCTTAACTAAAACTGGTTCTTCATGAATTTCTTTTAACATGAAATGTTGATATCCATCCTTTTTAGCACTGACTAAATCATGATTAAAAGTTAATAATTCTTTTTTTACTTCTTGATTATTTAGATAAAATTTAACATCATTTTTTTGAATAACAGCAATTTCTTTATCTAGTAAATAATAATTTTTAGTATATTCTAAAATAGCCGGAATATCAGATGCTACAAAATTACCTGTTTCGTTAGTTGCAACGATTAAAGGACTACCTTCACGAAGAGCATACATTGTCTCCTTTTCATCGGCAAATAAAATTAAAAATGCATAACTACCTTTTAAAATTTTTCGAGTTTTTTCTAAAAGTTCAATTTTATTTTTACTTTCAGATAATAAACTATCTATTAAGGCAGCTGCAACTTCAGTATCGGTTTCACTTTTAAAACTATAACCTTTTTGCATTAAGTCTTCTTTTAAAGTATGATAATTTTCAATTATTCCGTTATGAACTAAAGTAACACCTCCTACTATATGAGGATGCGAATTAACCTGGCTAGGTTTTCCATGCGTTGCCCATCTAGTATGACCTATACAAACATTAGTTTTATCAGAAGTCAATAATTTTTCAAGTTCAATTATTCTCCCTTTTTCTTTTATAATTTTAATCATTTTATCTTTAAAATAAGCTATACCACTAGAATCATAGCCTCGATATTCTAAATTTTTTAACCCCTTTATAACGATAGGAATGGCATTTTCACGACCATTATATCCCATAATTCCACACATAAATAATCTCCTTCTAGATGATATATTCTTTGTTATAATCTTAATTTTATGTTTTGTAATATATCTTTCGAGTTCTCCCCGTTAATGCATCCGCCGAATTTTCGATAACATTAAACCTCGTCATCCCTTAAGGATCTGGCGCTAATTATTATCAATACCTCCATATGATAACAATTTTATATATATATTTTATACCAATAAAATTAATTTGACAAATATTTTTTTTAATTTGACATAAATTTAACAGGGTGATAAAAATGTACTATTTTAAATTAATTATATTTTACTCTTTTTTAGGCTTTGTTTTAGAAAGTGTTGTTTATAAATTTGCTAATGTTAATAGTCATAGTAGTATTTTCTATGGTCCTTATACTTTAGTTTATGGATTTGGTGTATTACCATGTGTATTAATTTATAATTTTTTAAATCCACTTCTAAAAACTAATATTTTAAAAATCATAATCTTTTATCTAATCTTTACAATCATTACAACTTTAATAGAATTTATAGGTGGACATATTATTAATTATTTCTTAAAAATTGATAAATGGAATTATCACAATCATAAATATCATTTTGGTAAATATATCTGCCTAGACAATGCTCTTTATTGGGGATTATTATCTTTATTTATAATTACTTGTCTCCATAATTATTTTAATAAAAATATCATTTCAACAATTCCTACTTCTGCTAGTATAATTATTTTAATAATCTTTATCATTGATTTTATTTTCGTGGTTAAAAATAAAATAAGAAAAACAATTTAGTCTTCTTATTTATTTTTTTATTTCTAATAAACGATTAATTAAATAATTATAATCATTTAAACTTAAATTATCTTCATTTATTTTTATTTTATCATAAACTTCTTTTATTTTATTTTTATCAGTTTGATTATTTTTTAATTTTTCAATATCAAAAATAATTGATTGCAAATAATTATTATTAATGCCAAAAACATTGTTCATATCTTTTTCATAATTATTTTTTAAAGGGATTTTTTCAAAAATATAATCATATGAACCTAAATCAATTTCAATTTTTTTAGCATTATTATTTTCAACAAAAGTTTTGGTTTTAATACTTTGATATTTAGATTTAGTATTGGTTAATAATTCATCTAAAGTTGGAATTTGCTTACTTATTGTTAAATCATTTAAATTATTTTCTAATTCAATAGAAATATCTTCTTTATAAATACTTTTATCTTTCAAATCAATATTAGAAGAATTAAAAACATTAACTAAATTATCTTTATATTTTTTAATTGGTTCAATATCAATATAATCGTTATAAACATTATACTCTTTTTTAACTTCTATAATGGGATTTATTTCTAATATTTCATTAGTATTAGTTTTCATTTCTTTTGTATCAAGAATTTGTAATTCTTTTGAATTAGATGGTAATTCTAATACTAAATTATTATTAATTTGTTTTCTATTTAAAGTATAGATATTAATCTTATCAATTATCTTAATTAATATTAATAATCCTATCCAAATTAAGAATAGTTTCATACTAAGTCCAATTAAATTTAATAAATTATTATTAGTATAAATGCTTAATTGTTCATAAACATTAATATTATTATCGATTATAATATTAACTATCAAGTAAAAAATAATATTAAAAAATATAAAAAAAATGGTATTAAGAATTTTATTCAATTTTTTTTCTTTAATAGCAAAACTTGATTTAACAACTAGCAAATTAATTAAAACTAAAACTAGAATATAAACCGCTAAATTAGGAAAAAATAGTAGTAAAACAATATTATCAATTAAGTAATCTAATAAATTTAAAATTTCATTATAATAAGAATATATTAAATAGCTAAATATACCAAGATATATGAAAATATAAATTGTTTTCGTTATTTTTTTATTTTTAAAAGTATTAGCTAATATTAAAAATAATAATGAAACAAGGGCAACAATTATAATGTTTAATAAGTTTTTATTATTAATTAAAACTTTATATAAAACAATAAATTGTTCTAAAATATTAGCTTGTATCATTATTATCCCCCCTTTTTTTAAATAATTTCTACAAGTTCTAAAATATATATTGTTTGTTTTGTTTTGCTATTTTTTGTACATGTAATAAGTGTAAGCGTTGTTTTATTAGTATCACGGTAAATTACTACTTTTCCCGTTTTTTCTTGTTCATAAATATTAACTATTTTATATGTATATTTATGTCCTTCATAATTAATATAAGCAATATCGCCTAACTTTAATTTATAAAGATTTTTAAAATATGCTAAGTAACTATTTCCAGAATGAGCAGCTAAAATAAAGTTCCCTTTTTCTTTCGTTGGATAATCAGATCCTTTAACAATTTCAACATTCTTATTAACAGTATTATATGGTGAATTTAAAGAAGTAAAACCTTTATTTAAATTTATCTTTGGAATTTCAATATTACCTGTATAATATTCTAAATAAGGATCAACATGATCTTCTTTACTGCTTTCATTATTTTGGTTTAAAGAAGAAGTAGATTCTTCGATGTTATCTACTTCTTCTGGAATTTCTACAATTTCTTGTTCACTAGTATTTTTAAGTAACAAATTGTTCATATAAGAATACGCATTATCAATTTTAGCACTAAAATAATTGCTAGTTAAAACCATAAATCCACCAAAGAAAAATAATACTCCTAGAACAATTATTTTATTTTGAGAATTTTGCATAATATACCACAATTCCTAATCCTAAAGCCATAACAAATGAAGCGATAACCATTATTGTTTGATTAATATTTAAATCAGTAATCGGAACATCTGTATAAGGATGATTATACATAACTACATTTACTACTTTTCCATCGTCTTTAACAGTAAATTCGATTGTTTCTGTACTTAACACATAACCATTTGGAGCAATTGTTTCACTTAATGTATAAGTTCCAACTGCTAAACCTTCAATATAATGTGGCTCATTGCTTGAAACCCAAGTATCAATTATCTTGCCATTTTTATCTTTTATAACCAAAGTTGCTCCTGGCAATTCTTTTTTACTTGTTATATCTTGTTTACTAATTTTAACTTTTGTTCCTTCTTTTTTTGCATTATACATGGTAACATTTGTAACAGTTCCATCAGCTTTAACAGTAAATTCAATTGTTTCAGTACTTAACACATAACCATTTGGAGCAATTGTTTCACTTAATGTATAAGTCCCAACTGCTAAACCTTCAATATAATGTGGTTCATTGCTTGAAACCCAAGTATCAACTATCTTTCCATTTTTATCTTTAATAACTAAAGTTGCTCCTGGTAATTCTTTTTTGCTCGCTATATCTTGTTTACTAATTTTAACTTTTGTTACAATATTTTCATATGTAAAAGTTACTTCTTTATTGACCTTATCAGTATATTCTTCATAAATTTTAGTAGGTGCTATATCTTGATATCCCTTTTTGTCCGTTGTATAACGATAAACTCTATAAGTAACACCTTGAGTAGCAATATTTACTTTCACAGACCCTTTTTCATCTTTTGAAGAGGCGGGAACATAAACAACAAACTCTTCATTATTGTTAAAAGTATTTTTTTGCTCGCCATTTTTATTTTTAATAATTGTTCCACTTGGAGCATTAGTTAAACTTACAGTATAAGTCCCTACACTATTTATTAATGTTACTTTAATTGGATCAGATACATAATAATTATCTTTTAAATTCATTTCATCGTTTAAAGATCCAAGTGATATACTAGGTTTTGGAAAATCAATATTATCAATAGTTTTAGCTTTTTGAACTAAATCATATACATATTTTTTCATACCAGTAGAAGAGCTATTAAAAGTTGTATTTTTCCAATTTTTACTTCCTTTAGTTTCATCAAAATACTTCCAAATTGCTGACTGTGTAATATAATAATCTTTTTTACCATCACCAGTAAAAGATTTATTTGGATAACCATTTTTTATAATATAATCTAAACCTGCATCATCAATAGCTCCTTTAGAAGTTAAAGTCATACCAGCAGGTACTTTAGTATTAATATTACTAATACAATAAGCAAGAGTTCCGTCTCTTAACTCTTTACGATAAAAGTTATAGCCACTAATATAGTCAGTTCCTTTACTTCCTGAATAATAATAAATATTAGATTTCGATTTTGTTTTAACTGTTTTTGGTGCTGTACTAGCATTAACGTTTAATATGTTTATACTAAATGATAAACCTAAAAACATCAAAATACTTAAAAATATTTTTTTAAAATTCTTTTTTCTCATAAATAGTCCCCCTCAATAATTGTTATGTCTCATATTATACTGCAAAAATCAAAAAAAATCAAGCATAAGTTATCATAACCTTTTTTAATTGTAATATTATCTTAATATAATATGAATCATCTTAAATATTAATTACTAATCTTCTCTAAATAATATAGATTAACTTTATTTAATTCTTTTTGTAATATTTTTATTATTATTTATCTTTATCATCTTCTAATTTTTCTAAATAATTAAATCTCTCTTTAGCGTTTTCCATATTTTCTTCTAGTAATTCTTTATACATATCAGGATTTATCTTTTTTAAAGTTCGATAGCGATCCTCACCGGCTATAAATTCATAATATTTATTAAAATCAGCTTTACTATCTAATTCCAATTCATGACCCGGTTTACGTCTAAATAATGGAAAATAACCGCTTTCAGTTGCTAACTTTTCCTCTTCAATCGTATTTGCCATACCTTTTAAAATACCATGGGCTATACATGGAGCATAAGCAATAATAATACTTGGTCCATCGTGTAAAACAGCTTCTTTAAAAGCTTTAATTGTTTGATTCATGTTAGCTCCCAGACTAACCGTTGCAACATAAGCATTTTTATAAGTTAAAGCAATTTTGGTTAGATCTTTCTTATTGCTTGTTTTACCACTACTTGCAAATTTGGAAACCGAACCAATTTGACTAGCTTTACTAGATTGACCACCAGTATTTGAATAAACCTCTGTATCCAAAACTAAAATATTAACATTATAGTTATTGGCAAGAACATGATCAATTCCTGAAAAACCAATATCATAAGCCCAACCATCGCCTCCAACAATAAAGAAGGTTTTCTCCTTAATAAAGTTTTTATATGGTAATAAGTCTTTATCTTTAGTTTTAAGAACATATTCATATAAATATTTATCATATTCCTGAGGATTGGCTAAATAATTATCAAAAATTTCTATTTCTTCATCAAAAGCACTCTTAATCTTTTCTTTTAAAACTTCTTGAAGATTTTTTTTCATAGTTAAATCAGCTACACACATCCCAAGACCAAATTCCGCATTATCTTCAAATAAAGAGTTTGCCCAAGGTACATTATAAGCCATAGAAGGATAAGAAGCAGAATAAATCGATGAACAACCTGTTGCATTTGCAACAACTAAGTTATCACCAAATAACTGAGTCATTAATTTTAAATAAGCCGTTTCCCCACAACCAGCACAAGCGCCTGGATACATAAATTTTGGTTTAACAAATTGACTACCTTTAATAGTAAATTTATCTAAAACATCTTTACTAGTAATATTACTTTCTAAATATTCAAACCTTCTTTGTTCTTTTTGTTTTAATAATTCTTTAGTCTCAACCATTTCTAAAGATTTAATTCCTTTTTTACCAGGACAGGTATTATAACATAAACCACATCCTGTACAATTAGCAATATTAATAGCTATGGTGTATTTATAAATTTTATTTTTAATAGAAGTTTCAATACATCTTTCTCTAACATATTCAGGAGCTTTTTCATATTCTTCATCCGTTAATAAATAAGGTCTAATTACAGCATGAGGACAAACAAAAGAACACATATTACAACTAATACAATTTTCTTTTAAATAATTAGGAGCAATATTAGAAGTATAACGTCTTTCTAAATTACTAGAAATTGGAGGAGTCATACCATTATAATTGTCAAGAAAAGAGGAAACAGGAATTTTACTTCCTAATCTTTTTTCTAAAACTTCAAAAATAGTCATTTCATCTTTTTCTATTTCTATTTGACCAATATCACTTTTTTCAATAATAACTTCTTCATAATCTTCAACATGACTTATTGCTTCTAAATTTTTTTCGAGAATATTATTACCTTTGTTTTTAAATTTTTTTTCTAGACTAACTTTAATTTCCGAATTTGCATATTGAAAATCAATGATATGACATAATTTAAAAATCAAAACTTCCATAATAGCGCTAATTTTACCAGGTAAACCTACCTCACTAGCTATTTTTGAAGCATTAATAATATAAAATTTAATTTTTCTTTTTCTTAGTAAATCCTTATCTTTATTTGATAAAAAATTAATTATTTCTTCTTTTGATCTTTCAGTATTTAAAATAAAAGTTCCATTTTCTTTAATTTTACTCAATATATCAAATTTATGTAAATAAGTATCTTTTGTTAAAACTAAAGTATTAGCCATATTAACATAATAAGTAGATCTTATAACATCTCGTCCAAATCTTAAATGAGCAATTGTAACTCCACCTGATTTTTTACTATCATATTCAAAGTAACCTTGAACAAAAGCATTACTACCAGTTCCAGTTATTTTAATAATATCTTTACTTGCTGAAACCATACCATCAGATCCGAAACCATAAATTAACATTTCATAATTTTTACTAGGAACATTAAATTTAGTTGTTTTTAGACTTAATTTTGTAACATCATCAACAATACCGATCGTGAAGTTATTAAATATTTTACCATTGTTTAAATAGTCATAAACTGTTTTTATATGACTTGGATTGGTATCTTTTCCAGATAAACCATAACGACCTCCAAAAACTTCAATATCTAATTTATTTTCTTTAACAAGAGCTGAAACATCTAAATATAATGGAGCATTACTACCATTTTCTTTAGTTCTATCTAAAACAGCTATTTTTTTAACACTTTGAGGCAATATTTTTAAGAAATATTTACTAGAAAAAGGACGATATAAATGAACTTCAATTACACCATAATCAAGTCCTTGGCTATTTAAATAATCAACTGTTTCTTTAATTGTTTCACAAACACTACCCATGGCAACAATAATATTTTTTGCAGTCGGACTTCCATAATAATTAAAAGGTTTATAATTTCGTCCTGTTATTTCATTAATATTTTCCATATAATTATTAACAATATCTGGTAAGACATCATAAAACTTATTTTTAGCTTCAGCATACTGAAAATAAACATCATCCATTTGACAAGTTCCAAAACTATTAGGTTTATCGATATTAAGACCATTATTTCGAAATTTATTTAATTCTTTTTTATCAATTAACTTTGAAACTTTATCTAAATCAATTAATTCTACTTTTTGAAGTTCATGACTAGTTCTAAAACCATCAAAGAAGTTTAAAAATGGAACATGACCTTTAATTGCTGATAAATGAGCAACACTTGTTAAATCCATTACTTCCTGAGGAGAACTATTAGCTAAAATAGCAAAACCTGTTTGTCTAGTTGCATAAACATCTTGATGATCTCCCATAATTGATAAAGCATGCGTTGCTAAACTACGAGCTGCAACATGCATAACCATTGGTAAACCTTCACCTGCTATTTTATACATATTTGGTATCATTAAAAGTAATCCTTGACTAGCTGTATATGTTGTTGTTAAAACACCACTAAGTAAACTACCATGAACAAAACCAATGGCCCCGGCTTCACTTTGCATTTCAATAACTTTAACATGACTTCCAAAAAAATTTTCCTTTAAGGAACTATCTTTATCAACAAATTCAGCCATCGGACTACTTGGAGTAATAGGATAAATTCCTGCTACCTCTGTAAATTTATAGGAAACATAACTACATGCTTCATTACCATCCATTATTTTATACATCTTTACCTCCTAAAACTAACTATTAAATTATATCACAAGAACAAAAAAAATAACATGAAAACCATATTATTTTTTAATTTTTTTAATACCAATTGGAATTAAATTACCACTTTTAGATTCTAAATCAGCTATCCCAAAATAATTAAATATTTGTTCATAATCTTCAGATTCTACCAACTTCATTAAATACATATCTGTATCCTCATCAAGAGAAAAATCGCTCTTAGAAGGCTCTAAATCACGTTCTATATTTTCACTTTCTATATTCCCTTTTTCCTTATGATAACTTTCAAAAACATTACAAACATTTATTAAACTTCTAATGTATAAATATTTATTCTCACAACCTAAAATTCGAAGATAAAAAGTCTTTTTAAACAAATTTTTAAATTTCTTATCTTTCGTACTAAAATATAATCTTAATAAATCAATCTCATACATCGATAATAAATACTTTTTACGTTTATTTATTTCTAAAAGTACATGATCATCTTCTAAACTAGCTTTAATTATTGATAATACTTTAGAAAAATTTAATAAATCTTTATTTTCACTATAAATTATAGGAAAAAATCTTATATTATTTTGTTTATCATAACAAGTAATACATATTCTTCCTCTATTTTGCTTTTTGTTATTCAAATAATTTTTATTTTGATTTAAATAATAATCTAATTTTTCTTCATATACTTTTCTTAATTCTTTAACATTTTTAAAAACAGAAGTATATAAATCTAATTTTTCTAAACTGTCAAAAGTTATTAAATCTTGTTTCATTAAACCTTCATAATCTAAAACTATCGAAAGACTAAATTTCATATTATTACCTACTTTATATTTTTTTTAATCTATTTTTTCTTTGTTGACCTGTATTATAACAATCAAAAATTTATTAGTCAATAACTTTGGTTTAGTTTAAAAAATGTATTTTATTACTATTTGGTTGTGTTAAAATTTATGACTGATAAATAAAAATCAAAATTAAATTTACTATAAATTAAATTATTTTTTTAATGATGACATAATTATAGATATTTTATATTAACTATTATTTTATTTAAACATAATTTAAAATATTTTTTTAATCAGTTTTAATATATAACATAACCTACTATTTAAAATTTAAAACAAAAAACATATTTATAAATTTTATTCTAATATATTTTAAACATGCTTTTTAAAATTAGTTTCTTTTTTTATAAATTATTTAAGAAATGAAAATTTTTCTAAAAAAAATTAGCTAAATAAAGCTAATTAAGAATTTTATATTATTAGATCATAAATTTAACTTTTTAATTTCTATTTTAACTTATAAACTATTTTAAAGTTTTAAAAATTCTTGATAAAGTTTATCACATTTTTCTTTATCCATATCTAGAGTATCTTCCATTGGATAAGGAATACCTAATTTAAGATATTTTTCTCTTCCTAATCTGTGATATGGTAAAAAAGTTATATCAACAACATTATTAATTTTTTTAATATATTGTTTTAAACTTTTTAAATAATCTAAATTATCATTAAAATTAGGAATTATTACTTGTCTTAAAGATACTTTAACTTGACTTTTATTTAATATTTTGATAAATTCTTCAACTTTTTCTATTTTAACTTTAGTTAAATATTCATATTCTTTTTCTCTTGTATCTTTAATATCTAAAATTACTAAGTCAGTATATTTTAATAATTCTTCAACATTACCAACATAATCTCCGGCTGTATCAAAAGCAATTTGAATATTTTCTTTTTTTAATTTTTTTAAAACTGGAATCAAGAAATCAGTTTGTAAAAGAGGTTCACCTCCTGAAAAAGTAATCCCACCTTTTTTGCCAAAGTAATTTTTATAACGAAGTAATTTGTTAACTAACTCATCAACAGTGTAATTTAATTCTCCCTTTTGAAACATTTCTGGGTTATGACAATACAAACATCTTTTCCTGCAACCAGTCATAAAAACGACACATCTAATTCCCGGTCCATCAACACTTGACATGGTTTCGATTGAGGAAATACTTCCTTTCATTAAATAGCCTCATGAAAAGTTCTTTTTATTACTTCATCTTTTTGTTCATCAGTTAAACGATTAAAACGAACTGAATAACCAGAAACACGAATAGTTAGTAAAGGATATTTATCTGGATTATTCTTAGCATCAATTAAAGTTTCTCTAGTTAAAACATTAACATTTAAGTGATGAGCACCTTGTTTAAAATAGCCATCTAAAATACTAACTAAATTTTCAATTTGTATATCTAAATTCTTTCCTAAAGCTTTTGGAACAATGGAGAAAGTATTACTTATACCATCACGACAACAATTTTTATAATCGAGTTTGGCAACACTATTTAAACTTGCCAAAGCTCCACTTTTATCCCGTCCGTGCATTGGATTAGCACCAGGCGCAAATGGAGTTCCTGCTAATCTACCATCAGGAGTTGTTCCTGTTTTATGACCGTAAACAACATTTGAAGTAATAGTTAAAACGGATAAAGTCGGAAAAGCATTTCGGTATGTTTTGTGTTTACTTAATTCATGATAAAACTTTTTTAAAACATCTCTAGCTATAAAATCAACTCTATCATCATCATTTCCGTATTTTGGATAATCACCTACTATTTCAAAATCAACTGCTACTCCATTTTCATTTCGAATTGGTTTAACTTTGGCATATTTAATAGCAGACAAGCTATCAGCAACAACAGAAAGTCCAGCTACTCCGTAAGCCATTAAACGATTAACGTTAGTATTATGTAAAGCCATCTGACTAGCTTCATAAGCATATTTATCGTGCATATAATGAATAATATTCATACTATCAACATAAATTTCAGCAGTTTTAGCTAAGACTTTTTCAAAATTTTTCTTTACTTCTTCATAATTTAAATACTCACCATCTAAAACTTTGATACCATCTAAAACTTTAACTCCTTCTCTTTCATCAATTCCAGCGTTTATACTATATAAAAGAGCTTTAGCTAAATTACATCTTGCTCCAAAAAACTGCATATCAAGACCAACTCGCATCGCTGAAACACAACAAGCAATAGCATAATCATCCCCATAAATTGGTCGCATTAAATCGTCATTTTCATATTGAATAGCATCAGTTTTAATACTCATTTTACTAGCATATTTTTTAAAGTTTAAAGGTAAATTTTCACTCCATAGAACTGTCATATTTGGTTCTGGAGATGGTTCTAAATTTGTTAAAGTATGAAGTAATCGAAAGCTTGTTTTTGTAACCATAGATTTACCTTTTTTATTAACTCCTCCAATTGAGCAAGTAACCCAAGTTGGATCTCCCGAAAATAATTCATCATATTCTGGAGTTCTTAAATGTCTTACTAAACGAAGTTTTATAACAAATTGATCAATTAATTCTTGAATTTCACTTTCAGTTATTAAGCCTAATTTTAAATCCCTTTCAAAATAAATATCTAAGAAAGCATCTACTCTTCCTAAACTTTCAGCTGCCCCATTATTTTCTTTAACAGCTGCTAGATAACCAAAATATAACCATTGAACAGCTTCAAAACTATTTTTGGCCGGTCTTCCTAAATCAAAGCCATAACTTTTACCCATTTCTTTAATTTGTTCTAAAGCTTTAATTTGACGACTTACTTCTTCTCTTAACCTAATACTTTCATCAAGTTCAACCTTAATATTTTCTAAATCTTCTTGCTTTTTTAAAATTAAATAATCAATTCCGTATAAAGCAATTCTCCTATAATCTCCAATAATTCGACCTCTTCCATAAGCATCCGGTAATCCTGTAATTAACCCAACGTGCTTAGCAAGTTTAATCTCTTTATTATAAGCATCATAAACCCCATCATTATGTGATTTCGTAAACATTGAAAAATACTTTTCAATATCAGAATTCATTTTATAACCATAAGTATTTAAACTATTTTTAAGCATCCTCATTCCACCAAAAGGATTCATAATTCTTTTTAATGGCTTATCAGTTTGAAGTCCTACAATAATTTCATTATCCTTATCAATATAACCAGGATCAAAATTATTAATGCCGGAAACATGCTCGGTATCAATATCTAAAACTTTTTTAACTAATTCTTCTTTTAATAAATTAGTACATTTATCTAAAATTTTTTTTGTTTTAGAACTAATTCCAGTTAAAAAACTCTCATCTCCATCATAAGGAGTAATGTTTTTTTGAATAAAATCATGAACATCAACATTATCTTGATAATATCCTTCTTTAAAATTCATATTTTTTAAATTATTATTTTCTAAATTCATCTTTACACCTCTATCATCAATTATTAGTATAACATAAAAATCACAAATTAAATTATTTTTTTAAAAACTTTTAGGATCAAAATCAATATCTATTTTTAAATTATTATTAGTTTTATAATGATCTATTAATTTATTCAAAACTTCATATAAATTATTTAATTCTTTATATTTTATTAAAATATTCATTCTATATACTTGATTAACTTTAAAAGGATTAGCAAGACTTGGACCTAAAATATCAAGATTTAAATTATTATTTAAAAATTCTTTTATTTTTTTACTTTCTAAACTAAGAGTTTGATAATCTTTATTTTTTAAAACTATTAAAACTAAATAATAATAAGGTGGATATTTTAATAATTTCCTGTTTTTCATTTCTTGATTAAAGAAACCTAAATAATCATTATCTTTAGCATAAGTAATAGCATAGTGATTAGGATTAAAAGTTTGAATATAAACATTACCTTTTTTATTACCACGACCGGCTCTTCCCGAAACTTGATTTAATAAAGCAAAAGTATTTTCACTACTTCTAAAATCAGGAATATTTAAGCTTGTATCAGCATTAATAACCCCTACTAAAGTTACATTGGAAAAATCAAGTCCTTTAGCAATCATTTGTGTTCCAATTAAAATTTGATATTTATTATCTTTAAAATCATTTATTATTTTTTCATGACTTCCCTTTTTACTAGTCGTATCAAAGTCCATACGAATAGTCTTATAGTCTTTAAATAAAAGATTTAATTCTTCTTCAACTTGTTCAGTTCCCATTCCAGAAATTGTTAATTCTTCTTGGCAATTTAAACAGTTATTTGGTTTAGCTTCAGCATAACCACAATAATGACATCTTAGCATGCCGCTTGATTTATGGTAAGTTAAAGTAATATCACAATTTGGACACATAAAAGTTTTTCCACAAGACTTACAACTTATAGTTGTTGCATAACCACGTTTATTTAAAAATAAAATTATTTGTTCACCTTTTTCTAAAACTTCTTGCATTTTTAAATATAGGATTTCTGAAAAGAATTTACTTTTTTTCTTAGTTTTAAACATATCAATTATATAAGTATTTGGTAGACCTTGATTATTTACTCTTTTATCTAATCTTAATAATTTATAAACACCTTTTAAAGCCCTGGCAAAACTTTCTAATGTGGGAGTTGCCGATCCTAAAACAACCGGACAGTCATGATACCTACCTCGCCAATTACTAATATTAATAGCATCATATCTTGGCATATTATCCTGTTTATAAGAACTTGAATGCTCTTCATCAACAATAATAATTCCTAAATTTTCAAGAGGAGCGAAAATGGCACTTCTGGCTCCAATTACAATTTTAATATGATCTTTTTTTATTTTTCGATATTCATCATATTTCTCTCCATCTGTTAATCCGGAATGAAAAACGGCAATGATATTTCCAAAACGCTCCAAAAAACGTCTAACAGTTTGCGGAGTTAAACTAATTTCAGGAATTAAAACAATCGCTGTTTTATTAATTTTTAAAACCTTCTCAATTAATTCCATATAAACTTCAGTTTTACCTGAACCTGTTACTCCATATAATAAATAAGTTTGATAATTGTTTAAATTGACACTATTAACAACTCTTTTCTGATCAGGTGTTAAAGGATATTTTTCTTTTAACTGAAAATCTTGTTTTAAACGATAGACTTCAAGCCTTTCTTTTTTTAAAATTTCTTTTTTTAATAAAGTATCAACACTAGTATTAATGGTTTTTAAATAATGATAAGTTACATTTTTATTTTTAAGTAAATAATTAACTATTTCTTGTTGTTTATCTGTTAATTTAAATTCTTTTAATTTTTGAAAACAAACGTTAACATAAGTTTCAAATTTAGAAGAAACTGTCTTTTTACTTTTAGCTTTATATCCATTTGGTAACATAGCTTGATAACAAGATATTAAAGTAGCTATTCTAGTTTTCGAAATATAAATACCTAAATCTAACAATTCTTGATTTAAAATAACATCTTCATCAATTACTTCAAATATTTCTTTTAATTCGTATTCTCTGTTATAATTAGCAACTATTTTGGTTACAAAACCAATTAATTTAAAAGAAGCAAATGGTACTAAAACCCTAACGCCTACTTGAATCTTCTTTTCTAATTCTTTTGGAACTTTATAAGTAAAATATTTATCAACTGCCCTTGCTTGTAATTCAACTAAAACTTCTATTATCATGTCTTATCACTTCCTTTAATACTTAAGTTGATTATACTAAATTATAAAGATAACCTCAAGAAAAATAAAAACTTTAATAAAAAAAAATATTAATAACTAATCTATTAATATTTTGAAAGTATTATTATTCCTTTAAAGAATATTTTTTTAAATAATAACAATATTACCTGAATATTTTACATAACCTTGATAATTTTCACTTATCCAAAGTTTTAAAGTTAAATTTCTTTCTTCATTTGGATTTAAATTATCTAAATAAATCATACCATCCAGATTTAAAGAATGAATATCTTCATCATTTATTTGGTATTTAATGTAATTATTACTGATTTTAGTAGTTGTTGGTACAATAAAAATTTTTATTTCTCTTCTTTCTTCTTCGTTTTTAATATTAACTTTTAATGGAGTTAAATCTTTGGCTAATGAATCTGATACTTGTTTTAAATTATTAAAGCTAATTGTTTTTATATTATTTAAATTATTTGCAGTTTGATAATTAATATCTTTTAAATTAAAATACCAATAAAAAGTTGTAAAAATCAAAAATAAAATTGTATAAATAATTCTTGTTAGATAATAATTTCTTATTTTAATTGACATAAAAATAACCCCCAAAATTTGGTGGCTATTATATCATATTTTTTATTTTTTTTCAAGTTTAATCGTGATTTCCTGATTTTCAATATCAACTTGATAATATTTAACACCACAATTATCAAACATTAATTTACTAGCTTTAACAGCGTCAGTTTCTTTTAAAGATCCATCTTTGTCTTTGAACTTATCAGATAAATAAATAACTTCTTTAATACCTGCTTGAATAATTAATTTAGCACACTCATTACATGGAAATAAATCAACATAGATTTTAGCTCCTTCTAATTCTTTTCTAGAACCACGATAATTTAAAATAGCATTCATTTCACCATGGCAAACAAAAGCATATTTTGTGTTTAACATATCACCATTTCTTTCCCATGGAAAATTACTATCTAAAAAACCATTAGGTGCTCCATTATAACCAATTGATAAAATTCGATTATCACCACTAACAATACAAGCTCCAACTTGCGTTGATGGATCTTTACTACGCATGGCTGATAATTTAGCAATAGCCATAAAGTATTCATTCCAACTTAAATAATCTTTTCTCTGTTTATTAATTTCCTTCATTGTCTTCTAACTGACCTTTTAAAGTCAAACCCTCTCTTTCTAATATTTTTACTTTATAAAAATTATTACTTGCTAAATGTTTATCAATTATAACTTTTAAATAATTACCGGTATGACCAGTTGAAAAATCTTGACTTTCTTCAATTAAAACTTCAACCGTTTTACCAAGATAACTATCTAAATATTCTTGTTCTAATTGATTACTTAGATCAATTAATATTTTTACTCGTTCTTTTTTTATATTTTCTGGAACTTGATTTTCCATTAAATCAGCTTTAGTTCCTTTTCTTCTGGAATATGGAAAAACATGAACTTTGGTAAATTTAATTTTCTTAACAAATTCTAAAGTTTCTTTAAATAATTCTTCAGTTTCTCCTGGAAAACCAACAATGATATCCGTTGTAATACTAATATCAGGTCTTATTTGTCTTAAAGTTTCAACTTTTTTTAAGAAATAATCTGTCAAGTATTTACGGTTCATAGCTTGTAGAACAATATCTGAACCTGACTGTAAAGGAACATGTAAATGAGAAACAATTATGGGATTAGTTTGAAAAACTTTTAAAAATTCTTCATTTAGCTCAGTTATTTCAATTGAAGATATTCTTAGTCTTTTAAGATTTGGAATTAGAACAATTTTTTTCAACAATTCAGGAAAGCTTGTTTTTAAATCACTTCCGTAATGACCAGTATGAATTCCAGTTAAAACAACTTCTTTATAACCATTTTCAACTAAATTTGTTATTTCATCTAAAACTAAAGCCTCTTTTTTACTTCTTTGTCTTCCTCTTGTATAAGGAATTATGCAATAAGAACAAAAATTCTCGCACCCATCTTGAATCTTTACAAAAGCTCTGGTATGGCTTGCCATATTAGTAATAAACATATCTTCAAATTCTTTATCAAAATCTTTATATACCTTTACTATTTGTTTTTTATTACTTAAATATTCTTCAACTAATTCCACTACTCTAGCTTTATCTTTATTGCCAATTAAAATACTAATACCTGGAAGATTAAAATCATGATTAGCTTCGATCATACAACCCATAACAACAACAACAACACTACCGGGATTTTCTCTAATTAACCGATTAATTATTTTTCGACTTTTACTATCACTTGTATTTGTAACACTACAAGTATTAACAATATAAATATCAGCTTTAGCATTAGTTATTTCATAACCTTTATCTTTAAAACAAGATAAAATATATTCACTTTCATAGATATTTACTTTACAACCTAAGGTAACTATTTTAACTTTCACAATTAACTTCACATCATTTCTATTATTCTATTTTTTTTGACCAAAACTCTTTGCCGATCTTATCATGGTTTCTGGAACATCTAAATTTTCATTTTTCAAAGTATCATAACTACTGTTTTGTTGTCTTTTTAAAGTTTCAAAAAATATTACCAAACAAGGGACAACATAATCTATTATATCATCAATGCTATTTGAACTGTTTAATTTATAAGTTTCATTTTCAAAAATAATAATATTTTTTAATTTAACAATCTGTAAGTTTGTTCGACTAAATTTTATACCATAATATTTTGTTAATATTTCAAGTGAAGTACAAATAATTGGTATTTTTAAATCATCTCTAAAAACATAATAAGCACTTGCTAATATTTCATCATAAGTATAACACATAAAACCTCCCTATTAATTATATTATAAATAAACCAATTCTTTGCATTTACTAAAAAAATAACTGCAAATAAACCTACTCTACCACAAATGTTTTATTAATTGATATTTCCTGTTTTTTGAACTAGTATATTCCAAATTTATATATTTTATATTTCATGTTTAGACCTTGAAAAACTTCATAACAATTATAAGACTTATAATTTCATTATACTTTAAAACTTTTGTTTGTCAACAAGAATTTCAAATTCAATTAATTTTTTCTGAGGTAAAACTTAACTATAAACGTATGAAAAGATACTATCATAAATATAAAGAAAATTAAAATTATAAAAGTAAACCTAGTATAGTGTTAATTTTTAAAGTGAAACTATTTTTAGCATAGTAAATCATGATTTTTAGTGTATTTTATATTAAAAGAAAAATCATTCAAGATTTTTCTTTAACTCATTTAAAATATTTAAAAATTGATTAGTTTTCCTAATTTCTTTATCAAGTTTTTCTAAATTAGCTGTATTTTCTAATTGAATTTCCGCTAAATTTTCATTTTCAAGACCATTTATTGGTGATAAATAAGGAGTACTTGTAAAATCTCCTTGATAAGCTTCTTCAATTGGTAAATTGTTTAAAGCTTCATTGACAATTAAACCTTCATTATTTTCTTCGTTAAATAATTTAAAGACTTCATCAATCGTGATTGGTTCATCACCATCATCTTCTAAAATATTAGTAAGTTCCCCTGTATTTTCTAATAATTCTTGATAACTAATAATGGCATTTTCTTCTTCAATTGTTTCTAAATTTGTAATTGTATCTTCTAAACTAGGTTGATGTTCAAGTTCATCTTCAATTTTTAAAAGTTCAATTTGAGCCTTTTCTTGGCTATTCAATTCTTTTTCTTCTTCTTTTTCAATTTTAACAATAGAAGGAACATCAATTTCCATTATTAAAGGTTCAATTTCAGTTAATTGATCTATAACCTTTGAAGTTTCTATAGTTTTTTCCTCTTCAATTAATAATTCTAAATCACCTGGAACGGGATTAGTTTGAATTTCTATTTTTTCGTTAACATTTTCCTCAAAATTGCTAATTTCTACTTCTAGCTTTTGGTAATCCTCTTTCACATCTTCTAAAACATTTTCCTGTTTTCGACTAATTAAATCCCAAATTACCAATACTATAATTAAAAATATTAAAAAACCAACAACACTTCCCATTATTAATAATTCTTTATAAGTAAATAAACTAAGCAAATTATCCATTAAAAATTCACCTCTTAAATTCATAATTTATCATACTAAGTGCTACAATTGCTGCTGTCTCAGTTCTTAAAACAAAATCTAAAAGAGTTGTACTTAAATAACCATGTTGAGTTAATAGTTCTTCTTCTTCTTTTTTAAATCCGCCTTCAGGACCTACTACTATAATCATAGTACCACATTTTTTATTATTTTGCAAAATATTTTTTAAACTTCTTGACAATTCATTGACAGTACAAAGTATTTTTAAATCATAATCTAATTTAATTAATTCTTTGATTGTTAAAATATTTTTAACTTCTGGAATAATATTTCTTTTTGATTGCTCACTCGCTTCTTTAACAATTCTTTGCCATCTAATAATTTTTTTATTAAAATCTTTATCTACTTTAACAATACTATTTCTAGTTATTAGCGGAATAAATTCATATGCTCCAAGTTCAACCCCTTTTTGTAAAATTAAATCCATTTTATTTTCTTTAACAAGACTTTGACAAATAGTAACCTTAATATTTAATTCATTATATGTATTTTTTGCTTCTTTTAGACTTGCTAAAACATTTGGTTGTAATGTATTTATACTTGCAATATAAACTCGATTATTATAAACCACTTCAATTAAATCATTTAGTTTCATCCGCATAACTTTTGTTATATGGTAAGTATCTTCTAAATTTAATTTAAAAATTTGATTATCAAAATCATTAGTAAAATATCTTTGCATAATTCACCTACTTTATATATTTTAATATTTCTTTTAAGGAATAAATAATTTTAATATTTTTAGAAGTAAAAACGTCTTTATAAAAACCAATGTTAAGAAAAAAAACTTTAACACCAAGCTTAGAAACGTTTAAACAATTAGTTAAATTATTATCTATAAAAAAGTTTATCTGTTCCATCTTACAAACTTTAACTTTATCTTTACCATTAACAATTAATTTATCAAAAGGAATTTTGTTTTTAATTAAGTATTTTAAAGTAAACTCGTATGGATCTTCATAATAAGTACTACTACGAGCCGTAATAATTATAATTTCATAACCTCGTTTTTTTAATTCATTTAAGATAATGAGAGTATCTGGTCTTAATTTTGCTTGTTCTACAACTTCCTTTCTGATATTCTTTAAAAAATATTTTCGATTAGAATTACTCCATGCAAATTTTTCTGTAATTAAAACTTTATTAGGATTTACTATTCCTTTATTTTCTAATGTTTTATCATATTTTAAAGCTTCTTTTAATAATTCATCTTGAATATCTGTTAAAGTATCATCTAAATCAATTCCTATTTTCATAAACACAAATACCTCAATTTTATTATACAGGTTTTAATAAATTTATCCAAATATTTTTCTATTATTTTTATAATAAATTCATATTATTATAAATCTATCTTTTATATATTATTTTCTAATTCTTCAAACCTCTGTAAATAATTGTATCATAAAATAAAAGAAAACTTTATCATCAAAATATAGTTTTCAAATTAATTGACCTTTTTAAAATATTTTTTATTTTAAAACAATTTTCTCTTAAAAGAATTCTCTTGAATGACACAACTTTACATTTTTAAAATTATTTTAACACTTTATGCAAACTTAATTTAAAATCTATTTATATTTTCAAAAAAATAAAGTTAAATTTTTTTAAAAAAGGCCTTATTTTATTTGACTTTACATAAATATTATGTTAAAGTTAATAAGCGTGAGTTATTAAATTTAAAAAGGAGTGATAGTATGGCAAATAAAGCTACTTCTAAAAAGCCAATGTTTGGAAATCGTAGAAGTCATGCGTGTAATGCAACAAGACACATGCAAAAATTAAATTTACAAAATGTAACCTTAGAAGATGGTACAAAAGTAAAAGTAACAGCTCGTGAAGCTAAAAAATATAAAAAAGATATCAAAGATACCAAAACAAAGTAAGTATCTTCTTTTTTTTAACTTTTTTTCATAAAATTAAAAGATGAAAAAAATCATAAATATTATTTTAACTTTAACTTTATTAACTTTTAGTTTTTATTATACAAATAAAGTGTTAAATTATTTAAAAACTAAAGATCCTTTAATGATTAAAATAAAAAACACTAAACAAATAATTAAAGAACCAAGTGACGCTATTATAAAAGATAATACTATTATTCCAGGAATAAGTGGCTTAAAAATAGATATTGATAAAAGTTATCAAAGAATGAAAAAAATAAATAGTTATCAAGAAAGTTTATTAGTTTATCAAAAAATAAAACCAAATATTTCTTTAAAAAATAATCAAGATAAATTAATCATTAATGGAAATAGTTCAAAAAAAGAAGTAAGTATTATTTTAAAAATTGATAATCTAGAACTCTTTAATAAATTAAAAGAAAAAGAATATTTTCATAATTTAAATTTAATTTTAGAAAAAGAAATTATTAAAGAAAATCTTAATTTAAATAATATTCTTATTTTAGAAGATAATATTGCTTCTAATTTAAAAGCTAATTATTGTTATACAACCACAATTAATTTTAAAAATATTTGTGTGTATTATAATAAATTTACCATTTATCCTAATTTTATTGATCATGATTACTATTATCATACTTATCAAATTATTAAAAATGGAAGTATTTTAGCTTATAATATTATTAATTTTAATAATCTTGAAGAAATAAGTGTTTTAATTAATAAAATTAATAATTTAGGTTTTAAAATTGTATTATTAGATATTTTATTAGAAGAATAAAATTTTACTTTAAAAAGGTAAAGATTTATGTTATACTAAGTTGAAAATTGATTTGAAGGAGTAAATTTATGAAAAAAACAAAGATTATTTGTAGTATTGGACCTAGTAGTTGTAATGAAGATGTGTTTACCAAGATGGTTTTAGCAGGTTGCAATGTAGCAAGAATTAATTTTTCACATGCAACTATCGAAGAAAGAGAAAATGTTTTAAAAGTTGTTAATAAAGTTAGAGAAAAAACGAAAGAAACAATTGGTATTTTATATGATACAAAAGGACCAGAATTTAGAAATGGCATTGTTCAAAATGGTGGTATTAATTTAATTGCTGGAAAGACAATTAAAATAGTTAAAGAAAATGTTATTGGTAATGAAGAAAGATTTAGTGTTAATCATCAACAGGCAATTGACTCTTTAGAAGTTGGTAACATTATTTTACTTGAAAATGGTTTAATGAAAATTGAAGTAATTGAAAAAAATAACAGTTATGTAAATTGTAAAATTATTACAGGTGGTATTTTAGAAAGTAAAAAAAGTTTAGCTGTTCCAGGAGTTAAATTAGATATTCCTTTTATTTCAAAGGAAGATTATGAAGATATTATCTATGCTTGCAGAAATCAAGGTAATTTTTTAGCTTGTTCTTTTGTTTCAACGAAAGAAGAAGTTTTAGAAGTTAAAAAAATTTTAGAAAGAGAAAATCGTCTTGATATGAAAATAATTGCTAAAATAGAATCGCAAACAGGAATTGATAATTTAGAAAGTATTATTGAAGTTGCAGATGGAATTATGGTAGCTCGTGGTGATTTAGGTGTTGAAATTCCGATGGAAGATTTACCGGTTTGTCAAAGAAAAATTGCTACTTTATGTCGTAAGAAAGGTAAAATTTGTGTCGTTGCAACTGAAATGCTTGAAAGTATGAAAAAAAATATTCGTCCAACAAGAGCAGAAGTTACTGATATTGCTAATGCTGTTTATAATGGAGCTGATGCTGTTATGTTAAGTGGCGAAACAACAACAGGATTACATCCAATTGAAGCTGTTTCTTATATGGCAAAAATTTGTGAACATATTGAAAATTCTAATGAAAATATTAGTATTTATAATACAGAAAACCAAGATATTCAAACCGAAGCTATTGCTAAAAGTGTAGTAATTACAGCCAATGATTTAAAAGCTAAATTAATTGTTATTCCGACTATTACTGGAAAAACAGCAACTTTAGTTTCTAATTTAGAACCAAATTGCCCTATTTTAACACTTACAACTGATAAAAGTATTGCTGAAAGTTTAATACTTTATTACGGAATTTATCCACGTGTTATTGAAAAATATAATGTAACTGAAGAAGTATTTATGGCTTCAAGAGAAGAAGCACTTAAATTTTTAGATTTACAAAAAGGTGATAATATAATCATGACAGCAGGTTTCAAAACAGATGTTAATTCAACTGAAATTCCTAAAACTAATTTAATAAAAATTGAAACTATTTAATTAATTATGATTAAACAATATTACTTATTGGACTTTTTTCTTTTTATTTTTATTTTATAATTTAAACATAAAATGGTGATGAGTTTTTTTATTCATCACCATTTATTAATTATTACATTTAATTATCATTGAATATAATATTTTAATTTATCTAAGCAAGTGTTAAAATATACGGATTTTCTATAGTTCCATCTCCTTGAGATATTAGAATATCAGATCGAAGATTGATAACTGCGCGGGCGCCGAAGGAGTTAGTGACGTTAGCCCAAGGATGAAGCTCGCCAGCGGGGTACACGCGGAACACGAGAGCAAAAGCGTGGCTGGAATAGAAGTACGAAGGAGACATGGTCAAATAATAAGCATTTGTTCTTAAATAATAATCTTGATTTTTCATATCATGTTTTCCTCCTGCTAAAGCTACTTCATCAGCTGTTATTAAAGCTACTGGATATGTTAATTTGGCATTTCCTCGACTTGCTGTTTTAGAAAATTTATCATTATTATTAACACATTTTAAAGTTGCTGTTTTACTTTCATCACTATATAATCTTTTATAACCTGCATATAAAGTATTTGGTACCAGACTAAAGCCATTTCCGGTATTAGTACTAGCAAAACTTCTGTCATTACAAAATGTTCCATCAACTATATAATTAGTAACTAAATTCCCTTGACTATCAGTTTTTCCAATAATATTAGTTTGATACCAATTATCTAATTGAGTTTTAATATTACTACTAGTTGTATCTTTTCTTGTTGCTTCTAAACTTGTTGATGAATAAGCGATATACTGGGCTTTAACACGAGTTTCATTAACATAACTATTTATTTTTAATATAAACTGGCAAGTAGAATCTTTAGTTGTTCCTTGACAACTATATGGATATTTTTTAAATCCATTATCTCCTAAGCTATTCATTTCACTATATGTTTTTCCGCTTTCAATAATATTTCCTGATAATTTAAATGTTTTAGTTTCTTCATCAAAAGTATAGTTATCAGCAAAATAATATTTTTTTAAAGCATTTATATCGTTATAAGTTGCTTCGCTACTAGTTTGAACTTCAAAATCTTCTCCATACATATAACCTACATAAGTTGGATCGGGAAATCTTGTATTATATTGATAAGCTGTATTATTAATACTTGTTTGATTTCCAGTTGCATTTGATGTTTCTCCATTATAAATTAATCTAATTGAACCATCTCCATTAGTTCTTATTATCTTCCAATAATATCCAGCAAAGTAGACATTATTATTTTTTACATCTCCTCGATATATATATGATGTTCCATAATCATCTTCTGTTTCATATAATCCTACTTCACTTCTTATCGTACTTGCGATTTGATAAGTATATCTATCGGCTAAAGTTATTTTATATGTTGTTCCTTCAATACTTGTTTCTAAAATTTTATAAATTGTATCACATGTAGAAATAGTACTTCCACATGTATAGTAATTTAAATAATCATCACTTAAAATAACATTACCAGCATTAGTTATAACTGTAAATTGTCCTGTTGTTTGATTAAATGTGTATTCTGTTCCTACATAAATTTTCTTATTATCAATAGTAACTGGATTAGTAACACTTTTTTCTACTTTTTCTACATAAGTATAACTTGGAGCTGTATCATTTAAATTTGGTTCACCTTTACTTTTAATATTTACTTTAGCTGTTTCAACATCATCACTTAAACTATCACTTACTAACATACAA
>CALVPE010000024.1 GCA_944350485.1 uncultured Bacilli bacterium | reverse complement strand
CTTAAAAATAATTTAGGAACAATTATGTGTTTGGCGCCATAAAATATTATGTGACGCTTAACGTATTAAGCGTTTAATATAGATTGGATTATTCCAGAAAGGGGAACTAAACATTAGTTCTTTTTTTCTTAAAATTTATGTAAGTTTGAAACTGTATTTCGAATTTGTATAAAAAATATATATTATACATTAAAAAAAATTATTTTTTTAAACTAAATAATTTAGAATTTATTTTCATATATTTAATTGGTGATTTTATGAAAAAAATAGTTCTTCTTTTAATATTATTAATACCATTGAATGTATTAGCTTTAAATGATAATAGTAAAGGTAGTATTGTTATGGATATTGATAGTGGAAGAATTTTATATCAAAAAAATAGTAATTCAAGGATGTTAATAGCATCAATTACAAAAATTATGACTTTTTTAACTAGTTTAGAGCTTGCAAGTGATAAATTAGATAGCAAAGTTATAGTAGGAGACGAAGTTTTAAAAATGTATGGTACGAATATGTATTTAACTTTAAAAGAAGAACTAACTTTGAGAGATTTATTATATGGTTTGATGCTTCGAAGTGGTAATGATGCTAGTGTTGTAATTGCAACTTATACAGCTAATAATATTTCAAACTTTGTTTATTTTATGAATGAAATAGCTACAAATATTGGAATGCAAAATACTCTTTTTAAAAATCCTCATGGCTTAGATGAAGAAACAAAAAACTATTCAACAGCATATGATTTAGCTATTTTAACAAGATATTTATATTTAAAATATCCTTTGTATAAAGAAATAGCAGGATCTAAATATTATAACTTCAAATCAAATTTAAAATCTTATTCTTTAACTAATCGTAGTCAAATTATTTTTGAATATAAAAATATTACAACAGCTAAAACTGGTTACACCCCATCTGCTGGTAAATCTTTAATAACAACAGCTACTAAAGATAATTTAAATTTATTAATTGTAACTTTAGATAATAGTAATCATTATGAAGATCAAAAAAATATGTATGAATATTTCTTTAAAAATTATAAAAATTATTTACTTATAGATAAAGATAATTTTAAAATTTCTAATCAAATAATTCCTGAAAAATATTATCTTAAAAATAGTTTTTCTTATCCTTTAACTGTCAATGAATATAAAAATATTGAAAAAAAAGTTATAGTTGGTAACAAACAAACTAATATTTTAGGAACTATTCAAATAATTCTTAATGATAAAATAATTCATGAAGAACCAATTTATAAAAAAGAAGAAAAAGTTTTAAAAGAAAATTTTTTTGCGAAGATAAAAAAGTTTTTTAAAAATTTATTTTCCTAGTTAAAATAAAAAATTATAATACAAAAATTTAAAATATCGGTACACTTAAGTTGAGTGATGAGAAAAATCAGACAGAAAATTAAAAGTTTTTTTTAAAAATAAGACTATTTCTTTATTTTCAAATTTATTTATGATATGATTAAATTGTATGAAAGAAAGTAGTGATTAAATGAACTTAGATTTTTGTGTTAATGAATATCTTTTAGCATGGTACTTATTATATAGTGCTAGTTTATCCAAAGAAATAGATAAATTTCGCAAGAATTTGTGGAATAAATATAAAAAAGAATATAATTTGTGTTATAAAGATAAAACGGAAATTATTAAATATGGTAAAGATTTTATTCCTGATAACGATATTTTATATAATGAAATTTTTGAAAGTGATTTATATACATCATTAAAAAAAGAAACAGAAAAACATCGCATGTACTTAGTTAAGATTTTTAATAATGATTTTAAAACAATAAAAAAATATACTAAAGAAATTATTCGAATCAAATTAAATAATGTTTATAATGTCTTTGTTATTCATCCTCGAATGGAAATTATCGAATATAATAGACAATTTGATGCTTTAATTTGGGGGAGTGATAAAGATAAATATGATTCTTTAACAATTATGTTTTTAACAATTACTAAAAATATATTTAATGATAAAATTAAAGAAAATCAAAAAGGAATTTGTAAAGAAATAGAAAATGCTGTTATTGAATTAGCTATTATTAATGAAATTGGTAAACGATTAACTAATCAAACTGCTTATGAATTAGGAGATCCTACTTTAAAAGTTATTAAAAGACAAATTTATCCTTTTTGGTTAATGTATTTAGGCTACGATACAAAAGAAGCTTTATTGAATAGAATGATTGAAGATAAAATTGTTTTTGATGCTGATAAATATTCAATCGATAAAAATATGAAAAAAATGGATTTAGGAGAATTAATTAATTTTTGTATTAAAAATAATAAATATATTTTAAAACTTGGTAATGTTTTAGAAATAGAAAAAGAAAATGAAATAGAAGTAATTTAGGTATGGAGGAAGTATGGAAAAACTTGATTATCTTTTAAACACAATCCATATTAGTAATTTAGATAAATTTAAAAATGTTAAGTTACAGAGGGTAGTTGTAAATAGTAAAGATAGTGTAATTACTATCTTTTTAGAAACAAATTTAATGTTAGATGTCGATATTTATCAAGAATTAGAACAAAAATTAAATGATTATTTTCAAACTAATGTTTGTCTTTATATTAATAATTTAGGTGATAAAAGTTTATATTTAGAAGATTATTATCATTATTTTTTAAAAAAGTCTGAGTTATATTTTAGGAATCGTTTAAAAATAAATGGTTCTAATAATAATTATATTGTTGTTTACAATCATGCTGAATATGTACAGATGGCAAATATTTTAAAAGAATTAAATGAAAAACTTGAAAGAGTTGGTTATAAGGCACTTGAAATTTATCAAGATGATGAAGAAAGAAGTCAAATTCAAAAATTAATAGCAGAAGATATTAAAAATATCGATGTTCAAAAAGTTTCTTTTAAAGTAAAAGATGATAATAATCAAGATTTTAAAACTTTTGAAACAAGAAGAAAAAAAATAAAAACAGTTGATGATGAAAGAGTTTATTTAGGAGAACTTATTGAAGGAGAAAATATAGATTTAAAAAATATAGTATTAGAAGATAATGATTTAATAGTAGAAGCTTTGATTTTTGGGCTTGAGGTATTTGAGTCTCCTAAAAGTAATTTTAAAATTATTACTTTAAAAATAACTGATTATACAGATAGTTTATATGCTAAAGTATTTTTGAATGAGGCAAGTGAATTAGAAAGATTACTTGGAATTTTAAAAAAAGATAAATGGTTTAAATTTAAAGGTTATACTAAAAGAGATAAATATGCTATGAATGAAATTGTTTTTAACGTTAATTCTATTAATGTCTCTTTGCGTCAAAATGTGGAAGTGGAAGATTTAAGTCCTGTTAAAAGAGTTGAATTACATACGCATACGATGATGAGTGCGATGGATGGGGTTTGTGGTGTTTCTAAACATGGCATTGATACTATTAGTCAAGCAATTAAGTGGGGTCATAAAGCTCTTGCTATTTGTGATCATTCAGGTTGTCAAGCCTTTCCAAATGCTTATAATATGATAAATGAATATAACAAAGGCAAGGCGAAAGATGATCATTTCAAAGTTATTTATGGAACTGAATTAACTTTGGTTGATGATAATGTTGAAATTGTTAAACGAAGCACAGATGATATTTTACTAGAACAAGAATATGTCGTTTTTGACCTTGAAACAACTGGTTTTAATGCAGCAGGAGGAGATTCTATTATTGAAATTGGAGCTGTTAAATTAAAAAATGGCGAGATAATTGAAAAATTTGATCGTTTAGTAAAACCCCCTAAACCAATTACTGAAAGAATTACAGCAGTAACAAGTATCACTAATGAGATGGTGGCTGATTGTCCAATTGAAGAAGTTGCAATTAAAGAATTCATCGAGTGGACTGGTAGTTTACCAATGGTTGCTCATAATGCTAAATTTGATACCTCTTTTATTGGTCAATGTTATCAAAAATATCATTTAGGTGAATATAAAAATACAATTATTGATACTTTAGCTTTATCAAGAATTTTGGATCAAGATGCAACTCGGCACGGTTTATCAGCTATAACGAAAAGATATGGGGTTGAATTTGATGAAGAGTCTCACCATCGAGGTGATTATGATGCTCTAGCAACAGGTTTAGTTTTTCATAAAATGATGAAAAAACTAGAAAGTATCAATATTTTAAAAATATCAGATTTAGAAAAATTAATTGATAAATCAGAAATTCATAAGTTTGGTCGAACTTATCATTTAAATATTTTAGTAAAAAATAAGGTTGGTTTAAAAAATTTATTTAAAATAATTTCAATTGCTAATACTAAACATTTTTATAAAACAGCTAGGATTTTACGAAGTGAAATTGAAGAACTTCGAGATGGTTTATTAATCGGTAGTGGTTGTTATGAGTCTGAGGTTTTTGTTGAAGCTCGTAGTAAAACGGACGAAGAGATACGTGATATTATAGGTTTTTATGATTACGTTGAAGTTCAACCACCTGAGTGTTATGGTCATTTGCTTCAATTGGGTGATTTTAAAGATGAAGAAGAACTTATAATTCATTTAAAAAAAATAATTAGATTAACTAAAGAAGCTGGGAAAATAATTGTTGCAACTGGGGATGTGCATCATGTTAAAAGAGAAGATAAAATATATCGAGAGATTATTGTTAATCAAAAATTACCAGGTGGAGGTTTACATCCACTTGCTAAACGTGATATTAAAGAAATTCCTAGTCAACATTTAAGAACAACTGACGAAATGTTAAATGATTTTTCTTTCTTAGATAAAGATTTAGCTTATGAAATTGTTATTTTAAATACTAATAAAATTAGTGATTTAATTGAAGAAGTTGAAGTAATTATTGATACAGGTGGAATTCCTTTTTCTCCAAAAATTGAAAATTCAAGAGAAGATGTTTATGAAATGGTTTTTAATAAAGCTCATTCTATGTATGGTAAACCTTTACCAAGACATATTGAGGAAAGAATATCAGAAGAATTATATGGTGATCGAATTATTAGTTTAGTTAAAGCAAAATCTAAAGCCGAAAATCCTAATTTAACTGAATTAGAACTTGATGAAATTTTCCAAGATGAACTTCATAAAGTTGTTAAACTTGGTTATGATGAAGTTTTTAGATTAAATAAAGAAGCATTAATCAAAGAACTTCAACAAGGAGAAAATTCAAGTTTAAGTGAAAATGATGATTACTTAAACAAAGAAACTAAAAAATTAATGGGTGGTATTATAGGTGGTGGATTTGATGTTATTTATTTGATTGCACAAAAACTTGTCAAACATTCCAATGATGAGGGTTATTTAGTAGGTTCCCGTGGTTCTGTTGGTTCTAGTTTTGTTGCAACGATGATGGGAATTACCGAAGTTAATCCGCTACCAGCTCATTATTTATGTAAAAAATGTCATTTAAGTTTATTTAATGATGAAAATGGTAATCCTTATTCAATTAATTACTCAGCTAGTGGTTATGATTTACCAGATAAAGAGTGTCCAAATTGTCACGAATTAATGTCTAAAGAAGGGCAAGATATGCCTTTTGCAACTTTCCTAGGTTTTAATGCCGATAAAGTTCCAGATATAGATCTTAATTTTTCGGGAGATAACCAAGCTAGCGCTCATGCTTATACGAAAGTAATTTTTGGCGAAGATAATGTTTACCGAGCTGGAACAATTGGAACAGTGGCTGAAAAAACTGCTTTTGGTTATGTTAAAGGTTATTTTGAAAAAAAGGGAAAAGTTGATGTTCATATGGCTGAAATTGAGAGATTAGCCGTTGGTTGTACTGGGGTAAAAAGAACAACTGGTCAACATCCGGGTGGTATAGTTGTTATCCCATCTTACATGGATGTCTTTGATTTTACACCCTTTCAATATCCAGCTGATGAAATTAATTCTGTTTGGCGTACAACTCACTTCGATTATCATGCTATTGATCAAGATGTTTTAAAACTTGATATTCTTGGTCATGATGATCCTACGATTTTAAGAATGTTACAAGATTTGTCAGGAATTGATGTTACAACTTTACCAATGAATGATCCAAAAGTTTTGAGTTTATTAACTTCAACTGATGCTTTAGGTGTTACTAAAGAACAAATTCAATGTGAAATTGGAACTCTTGGTTTACCTGAAATGGGAACTAACTTTGTTATTAACATGTTAGTAAAAGCTAAACCAAAAACATTTGGTGAACTTGTAAAAATATCAGGTTTATCACATGGAACTGATGTTTGGAATGGTAATGCTGAAGATTTAATTGATAATCATATTTGTGAATTCAAAGAAGTAATCGGTTGTCGTGATGATATCATGGTTTATTTAAAAAATCATGGTTTAAAACCAAAAGATGCCTTTAAAATCATGGAATTTGTTCGAAAGGGTAAAGCTAAAAAAGAACCTGATAAATGGTTAGAATGGAAAAAAATTATGGAAGAAAATAAAATTCCTGATTGGTATATTGAGTCTTGCCATAAAATTCAATACATGTTTCCAAAAGCTCATGCATGTGCTTATGTTATGAGTGCTATTAGAATTGCTTGGTTTAAAGTTTATCAACCTCTAAACTACTATGCAACTTTCTTTTCAATTAGGATAATTGACTTTGATATTGAAACGATGATTAAAGGTTATGATGCTATTAAAATGAAAATAGAAGATTTAGAAAATAAAGGAAAAGAAGCAACAAAAAAAGAAGAAGATATTTTAGAAACTTTAAAAATTGCTTTAGAAGCAACTGCTCGCGGAATAAAATTTGCTAATATTGATTTAAATAAATCAGATGCAATTAAATTTATAAAATCAGATACTATTGAAAATACTTTAATTCCACCTTTTAGATCAATTGATGGACTAGGTGATACTGTTGGAAAAACAATTGTTCAAGAAAGAGCTATTAGAGAATTTTTAAGTATAGAAGATTTACAAAAACGTGGGAAAGTTTCTCAAACTTTAATTGACAAAATGAAATCAATGAAAATATTAAAAGATTTACCAGATTCTAATCAATTATCTTTGTTTTAAAGTTCTAATATTTTTATCAATTACTTGCTAAAACAAAAAAAATATTGTATCATTAATACATAAAATAGAAAAATAGTTAGTCTTGTTATATAGTTTTTCTATAATAAAACTTAGAAAGGAAGTGTAAAGTAAATGAGAAAATTAAATTCAAAAAATATTAAAAAGCCTTTAATATATAAAGATTGTTTACACAGCTTTACATGTCAACCTGGGGGGGGGTGGCAAACTACTAACTAACCTATCAAATAAAAAAATAAGTTTAAAAAGCATGTTTAAAATAGACTAAAAATGTCTATTCTTTAAACGTGCTTTTTTAGTTGGAGGAAATATGAAAAAAAATAAAAAAGTCCAAATAATATTAGTAATTACTATAATATTAGCTTTAACAATTGGAGTTAGTTATGCAGTTTATACAAATTTTATAAGTGGAAAAACTAATCAAGTTTTAGTAACCGGTGATATTTATATGAATTATTTAGAAACAAATCAAATAAATATTACAAATGCCATGCCAACTTCTAAAGAAGATGCTTTAAAAGATAATTCTAATGAATTTAATTTTCAAATAGTCGGTAAAAATACAAGTAATAAAGATATTTATTACGGTATAAGTATGGTATATGGAGATACTATTAATGGGAAAACAAGAATAAAAGATCAAGATATTAATGTTTATTTAACAAGTGATGAAGATGTTTTAATAGATGGATTAAGATATCAAAGTTTAGATAACACAAGAATATGGGTAGATACAATCCCTGCTAATACTAACCAAGAAATAAGTAAAAATTATAGTT
>CALVPE010000023.1 GCA_944350485.1 uncultured Bacilli bacterium | reverse complement strand
AATATTCCACCTCATAATTTAGGGGAAGTAATAGATGGTTGCATTGCTTATATTGATAATCCAAATATTGATACACTAGGTTTGATGCAATACATTAAAGGTCCAGATTTTCCAACTGGTGGTATTATTTTAGGAAACTCCGGCATAAAAAAAGCTTATGAAACGGGTCGAGGTAGTATTACAATTCGAAGTCGAGCTGAAATAGAAGACAAGGGTAGTCATAGTAACATTATTATTACCGAAGTTCCTTATGGTGTTAATACTATGGAATTAAAAAATAAAGTAGCTGAGCTTGTTCATAATAAAGTGATTGAAGGAATATCAGATTACCATACTGATTTAAAAGATGGAGTTAAAATAACTATTACTTTAAAGCGTGATGCTAATCCACAAGTTGTTTTAAATAACTTATATAAACATACAAATTTTCAATTAAATTATGGAATTATTTTCTTAGTGCTTGATGGTCAAACTCCTAAGACTTTAGGTTTAAAAGATATTATTAGTAAATATATAGATCATCAAAAAGAAGTAATTATCAGAAGAACGACCTTTGATTTAAAAGAAGCAGAAGCAAGAGTTCATATTTTAGAAGGACAAAAGATTGCATTAGACAATATCGATGAAGTTATCAAGATTATTCGTGGAGCGATGGACGACGATGAAGCCAAAGCTAAATTAATTAGTAATTTTGGTTTAGATGAAATTCAATCTAATAACATTTTGCAAATGCGTTTACGTCGTTTAACAGGACTTGAACGTGGTAAAGTTGAAAGTGAATTAGCTGAACTTCAACTTAGTATTGCTGATTATAAAGATATTTTAAGTTCAATGCCAAGAGTTTTAAATATTATCAAAGAAGAAATGTTAGAAATTAAGAAAAAATATGCAGATGAAAGAAGAACTACTATTGATATGACAGCCATTGATTATATTGAAGATGAGTCTTTAATACCAGTTGAAAATATTTGTATTGCTTTAACGAATAAAGGTTATATAAAACGTATGCTAATTGATACTTATAAAACACAAAGACGAGGTGGTATTGGTGTTAAAGGCATGGCCACTAATGAAGAAGATTTTGTTAATAAATTACTAACAGCAAGAAGTCATGATTACATTTTATTTTTCTCTAATAAAGGCCGAGTTTATCGAATTAAAGGTTATGAAATACCAGAATTTTCAAGGCAATCAAAAGGACTTCCAATTATTAATTTACTATCCATGGAAAAAGATGAATATATCCGTTCAGTTTTAGTAATTCGTTATGATGATGAGCCTAATAAGTATTTAGTTTTTGTAACTAAAAAAGGGTTAATTAAACGTACTGATTTAAGTGAATTTGAAAATATTCGTGCCAATGGAAAAATTGCTATTATTTTAAAAGATGGTGATGAGTTAGCAAAAGTTGACAAATCTGATGGTAAATGTGAAATTGTAATAGGAACTAATGATGGTCGAGCTGTTCGTTTCAACGAAAATGAAGTTCGCGTCATGGGAAGGAATACAGCAGGTGTTCGAGGAATTGACGTTATGACATCTCATGTAATTGGAGCAGAAGTTGTTAGTGATCCAGAAAATGGTTTATTATTAGTTGTAACAGAAAAAGGTTATGGTATGAAAACAAGAGTTGCTACGTATCGTTTAACTCATCGAGGTAGTAAAGGAGTAAAAACTTTAAGAATAACAGATAAAAATGGTAATTTAATCTCTTTAAGTTCAGTTACAGGTACCGAAGATGCTATGATGATTACAGATTCTGGTATGCTAATTCGTATTTCTCTTGAACAAGTTTCAACAACTAGCCGCACTGCTCAAGGAGTAAAATTAATTAATTTAAAAGAAAATCAAAAAGTGGCAACTGTTGCTTTAGTAGAAAAGAATGAAGAAGATGATTTAGAATCAGACAATGAAATTTTAAAAGAAAATAATTCAACTCAAAATGATTTAGAATTAAAAGAAGAAATCGAGCAATAAACACTAATAACAATCAAGTTGCGTAAAAAACTAGAAGAGAATAATCAAATTTAAAGATTATTCTTTTTTGTTATATATATTATTTAAAATATTTATATTTTTTTGTTTTTTCCTAAGAAACATTTTATTAATTAAGTAATATTTTATTAATAAATAGAACATATTATATATTATATATATATATAATTATTTATATATATAAAATAATACCTATAGTAGTTTTTTATTTAAAGGTTTTAAATTTTAAACTTAATAGGATTTTATTTTTTTAATTAATTTAATTAAAATTTAAATTTCAAAGTGTTAGTAGAAAAAATGAAGTTTGGTGTAAATTATTTCACGTTAAATATTCATAAAATTATCAAAAGTAAAATTTTTGTATTATAATTCTTTTAGAATAGTAATATAAGAGTAGCTAAAGATATTGGAAAAGAAGAAAAAATTATAAAGATGAAATACGTTTATTAGATGGAATATTTAAAAAAAATATATAAAAGTGATGAAGTAATGAGACATGGTCATGTTAATGATAATAATAAAATTTAAATTATTTTAAAAGTTTTGATTTAATTAACTATAAATTTAAAGCTTAATTTTACTTATCTAATTAATATTGATTTAAAATTTAATAAAACTCTTGCATTCACATTTAATATCAAGTAAAATATATTTGTGCAATGAAAGAAATGGAACCAGGTCAGGATCGGAAGATAGCAGCCTTAACATCTCTCTTTCATGTGCACTTTTATTTTGTAAAAAAGTGAAGTGATATTATGAATGAAAATAGATATTTTATGGAATATGCTCTAAAATGTGCAAAAACGGCCTTTAAATCCTCGGAAGTTCCAGTAGGTGCAATTATAGTATCTGGTGGCAAAATAATCGCTAGAGGGCACAATAGACGTCTTAAATGTGGTTTTATAACTGAACATGCAGAGTTGAATGCAATTAAAAAAGCAAATCGTAAAAAAAATGATTGGCGATTAGATGATTGTACCATGTATGTAACTTTATATCCTTGTCCTATGTGTGCAAGTGCAATCACTCAATCAAGAATAAAAAAATTAGTTATTGGAGCTCCTACTAAAGATTTAAAAAATAAAGAAATAGTTGACTTGATTTTTAAAAATAGTAATATTGAAATAGTTGAAGATATTTTAAAAAATGAGTGTTCTAATCTTTTGATTGATTTTTTTAAGAAACAAAGAGAAAAATAAAATATAAAGAGTTGTTATGATAAAATTATAATGACGTTTTTATCAAAAAATGATTACTTCAAATTTTGATAAAAAATTAAGATAAAATGTTTTCTAAAATGAATTAAAAATAATGACATTTAATGAAAAAAAAGATACAATATTAGCAGGAGGGATTTATGGAATATCAAGCATTATATCGAAAATATCGACCAACTAAATTTAGTGATGTTGTTGATCAAGAAAGTATTTTAAAAATTATTACTAATTCAATTAAAGAAGGTAAAATATCGCATGCTTATTTATTTTCAGGTCCTCGAGGAACCGGGAAAACAACTATAGCTAAATTACTAGCAAAAACGGTTAATTGTTTAAATTTAAATAAAGATTTATCAATTTGTGGTCAATGTGAAAATTGTATTGATATTTTAAATAATAGTAGTGATATTATTGAAATCGATGCAGCAAGTAACAATGGTGTTGAAGAAATTCGGGAATTAAAAAGTAAAATTAATTTAGTTCCAGCTAAGTTAAAATACAAGGTTTATATAATTGATGAAGTTCATATGTTATCAATTAGTGCTTTTAATGCTCTTTTAAAAACTTTAGAAGAACCACCTCGTCATGTTATTTTTATTTTGGCAACAACTGAGTTTTACAAAGTACCAACAACGATAGTATCAAGATGTCAATGTTTGAATTTTAAAAGAATTAGTAAAGAAGGTCTTAGCAAACGAATTAGGAAAATTGCCGACTTAGAAAAGATCAAAATAACTGATGAGGCGATTAATGAAATTACAACTTATGCTGATGGTGGAATGCGAGATGCTTTAGGAATGCTTGATAAGTTAGCTTCTTATTCTTTAGATTTAATAACGGAAGATGATTTTTTAAGAATAAATGGTTTAATTTCACAAAATGATTTAAATAATTTTATAGAGTTAATTCTTGAAAAGAAAAATAAAGAAGTAATAGAAACTTTAGATAAGTTTGAAGATCTTGGCCTTGATTATTTAAAATTAGTTGAAAAAATTTTAGAAAGATTAAGAGATTTAATAGTTGAACATTATACAGAAGCTAATTCTAATGCTTTTAATACAAAAGATTTATATGATTTGATTTTTAATTTTAATGATATTTATAATCTTTTAAAAGAAGCAACAAATAGAAAAATAATTGTTGAAGTTAAATTATTGGAATTTATGAATAAAGAAGATTTTAATAATAAGCAAGTTAATCAAAATAACCAACTTATATCTGAGTCATTATCAAAAAATTCAGAAGTAAGAAAAATCAATCAAAGTGAAAAAAATATTTCCCAGGAAATTTCAAAAAACGATAAAAATGTGATTTTAAATCAAAAACAAGAGGGAAATAGAATAGAAAAAGAAGAAATTAACTATAGAATTAATGATAAGATTAAAAGACAAAGAATAGATAACACCTTTGCTATGGCAAGTAAAAATTTAAAAAATTATGCTATTTCAAAGCTTGAAAATTTAAATGATTATATCGTAGATTCAACTTATGGTGAGGTAGCAGGATTATTAAAAGATACAAAAGTAGGAGTTGTTAGTGCTAGAAACATTATTTTTGTTACGAAATACCCAACAATTATTAAAAAATTATATACTAAATTTTCACTAACTTTGAAATTATTAAAAAAAATTTTTGAAAATGATTACCAAATAGTTTTCTTAACTGAAGCTGAGTTTCAAGAAGAAGTTAAATCTTACAAAGAACATTTAACTGATAAAAATTATTATACTTACCAAGAAGAAAAGGAAGATTTTATAATTTTTAATGAAGAAGTTTACAAAGATAAAAATTTATGTTATGGTAATTTAGTACAAAAAGCAATTGAAGTTTTTGGAACTGATTGTGTTGAAATAGAATAGGAGTGATAAATATGAATATGCAAGCTTTATTAAGACAAGCTCAAAGTTTACAAAGTGAAATGTTAAAAAATAAAGAAGAAATAGATAAAATGGAATTTATAGCTGAGAAAGATTTGGTAACAGTTAAAGTAAATGGCAAAAAAGAAGTTTTAAAAGTAAATTTAAAAAAAGATGAAGATTTTTCAGTTGATGATTTAGAAATTTTGGAAGATATGATTCAAGTTGCTTTAAATGATGCTTTTAAACAAGTAGATAAAGAGACTGAAAAGAAAATGGGTAAATATGCTAAAGCTATGCCAGGTTTATTTTAAAAATGTATCCTAAAAGTGTTAGTAATTTAATAGAAGCTTTTAAATATTTTTCAGGAGTTGGAGATAAAACGGCCGAAAGAATGGCTTTTCAAGTTTTAGCTTTTGATGAAATTCAAACTAATTTTCTTGTTGATAGTATAAAAAATGCTAAATTAAAAATTAAAAGGTGTTTAAAATGTGGTAATTACTCAGAAGAAGATTATTGCTATGTTTGCGCTGATAAAACGCGTAATAAAAAAATATTATGTGTTGTAGAAGATCCAAAAACTATTATAGCTATGGAAAAATTAGGCGTTTTTCAAGGTACTTATCATGTTTTAAATGGTTTAATAAAAGCTCTTGAAGGGATAAATCCGGAAGATATTAGACTTGATAAATTAATTGAAAGAATTAATAAAGAGCAATTTGAAGAAATTATAATTGCTGTTAAACCTTGTTTAGAAGGGGAAATGACAGCTCTTTATATTAATAGTATTTTAAAGGGAACCGGAATAACTATAACGAGACTTGCTTCAGGTATTCCTATGGGAGCTGATATGGAATATGTTGATGCTATTACTTTAAGTAATGCCTTTGATAATCGTAAAAAACTATCATAAAAGTTAACTTTTTTTTCATAATCTTTAGTGGTGATAAGGTGAAAATAGTATTTAAATTTTTAAAAAAGTTTATTTTGGGAGGTTTTCTTTTATATACTTATAATTTAATTGCTGTAACTTTTAATATCACAGTTCCTATTAATCTTTATACAATTTTTACCGTAGGACTTTTAGATATTCCTGGTTTAGCTATGCTTGTAATTTTAAAACTATTTGGAATGTAGGTGATTAGATGTTAGATGATTACAAAGACCTTGATTTTTATAATTATGTTAAAAATTTAAAAAGATATTCACATGCTTATATAATTGAAGTAGATGATATAACTACTTCCTTTCCTATTGTGAAAGCTTTAGTTAAAACCATGATTTGTCCAAATCACTATACTAATTATGAAAAATGTTTAAATTGCAATACTTGTCATTTAATTGATGAAAATTATTATGAAGATTTAAAAATAATTGAACCTGATGGAGCTTTTATAAAAAAAGAACAAATTCAAAATTTACAAAATGCTTTAAGTTTAAAATCATCTAATAATACTAATCAAGTTTATATTTTAAAAGAAGCAGATAAAATGAATGCTAGTGCTACTAATTCTTTGCTTAAATTTTTAGAAGAACCAGCTACAGGTATATATGCTATCTTATTAACAACCAATAAAAATTCTTTACTAGAAACCATTATTTCAAGGTGTCAAACTTTAACTTTAAAAACTAAAACTAAAATAGATTATGCAAGTGAAGATATTAAAAATGTTCTTAATTTTTTAACTTTAATTCATACTAAAAAAGAAGATAGTTTAGCCTATTTAAAATCCTCTTTTTTAAATATTTATAAAGATAAAGATGAAATATTAAAAGCTTTAACTATTATGGAAAATATTATTAATCAAGAAATAAATTCAAGTTATCAAATAAAAAGAAAAATTTTACCATTTTATGATATAATAGGTACATCTTTAAAAGATATATCTTTAACTGATTTAATTTTTTATTTAGATAAGGTAGTTGTTTTTAAAAATAAATTAGCTAATAATCCTTATTTAAATATTAACTTATTTTTAGATCGATTAGTAATTGAAATGTCAAGGGTGGTGTTAAAGTGATAGAGGTTGTAGGAGTTCGTTTTTCTAGTAAAGGAAGAATGTATTATTTTCACAAAAATGATTTATTTCTAAAGAAAGATATGGAAGTAATTGTTGAAACAGAAAGGGGTTTACAACTAGGTTATGTTTATATATTAAAAGAAATAGAAGAAAATAAATTAATTAGTCCCTTAAAAAAAGTTATCCGAGTAGCGACAATAAATGATAAAAAAATTTTTCAAAAAAATTTACTTGATAGTAAGAATGCTTTAGTAAAAGCAAGAGATTTAGTAAAAAAATTAGATTTAAAAATGAATATTTTAGATGCTAGTTTTACCATTGATAAAAAACAATTACTTTTTAATTTTACAGCTGATGATCGGATAGATTTTCGAGAACTTGCCAAAAAATTAGCAGCTATTTATAAAACAAGGATTGAATTAAGACAAATTGGAATTAGGGATAAAGCTCGAGAAATAGGGGGAATTGGTCCTTGTGGTCGTTTTCTATGTTGCAATAGCTTTTTAACAGATATTAATAGTGTTACAATTAACATGGCTAAAAATCAAATGTTAGCTTTAAATCCAACAAAGATAAATGGTGTTTGTGGTCGTCTTTTATGTTGTCTAGCTTATGAAGATGAAACTTATACCAATTTAAAAAAAGGTATGCCTAATATTGGAGAGATTTATAAATATAATAATCAAGACTATAAAGTTATTGAAGTTGATGTTTTAAAAAGAAAAATTAAAATAGAAAATGATGAGCATCAACAAGAGGAAATTTTTTATAATGGAAACTTTAAATGATATTGTAGGTAAAAATTTAAAAATTTATCAAGATGATGAATATTTTAAATTTTCTTTAGAAAGTGTTTTACTTCCTAATTTTGTTCAAGTTAATCTAAGAACTAAAAAAATTTTAGATTTATGTACAGGCAATGCGCCTATTCCTTTAATTTTATCTTTAAAGACTAAATGTAAAATAATTGGGGTAGAGCTTCAAAAAGAAATATATGAATTAGCTAGAAAAAGTGTTAAAATAAATCAAAAAGAAGACCAAATTACCATTTTAAATGAAGATGTTAAAAATTTAAATCAAATATTTCAAGGTGATACTTTTGATCTTATTACCGTTAACCCTCCTTATTTTAAAGTGAGTAATCAAAAAGTTATCAATAACAATTTAATAAAAGCAAGAGCAAGACATGAAAATAATTTAACCTTGGAACAATTATTAAAAATAGTTACTATTCTTTTAAAAAATAATGGTTCTTTTTATATGGTTCATCGAACTGAGAGATTTATTGAAATAATTAATCTTTTAGAAAAATATCATTTAACTCCAAAAGAAATTCAATTTATTTATCCTTATAAAAAGAAAGATTCAAAGTTATTTATGATTAAATGTACTAAAAATGGCAAAAATGGAGTTAAAATTTTTGATCCTTTATATATTCATCAAAATGATTTAACTTATACTGAAGAAGTAAAGAAAATGTTTGAATAGAAATAAAAAGTAGGTGAAATGATGAAATTAATTGTTGGTTTAGGTAATCCTGGTTTATTGTATAATAATACAAGACATAATGTTGGTTTTCGTTATATAGATATTTTAGCAAATTATTTAAACGCTCCTTCTTTTAAGGAAAAGTTTAATGGAATGTTTACTAAAATAAATATAAATGGCGAGGAAGTAATTCTTTTAAAACCTTTATCATATATGAATTTATCAGGAGAAGTAGTACTTGAATTTAGTAATTATTATAAAATAAAATCTACCGATATTTTAATAATACATGATGACTTAGATATGAAAGTTGCTAAAATAAAATTAAAAGAAAATGGGTCAAGTGGTGGTCATAATGGGATAAAAAATATTATTTTGAATTTAAAAACAGAAGAATTTAAAAGATTAAAAATTGGGATTTCAAAAGATAAAAATATAGATACAGCTGATTATGTTTTAGGTAAATTTAGTAAAATTGACTTAGAAGAATTAGATAATATTAATAAAATAGTTATTAATATTATTAAAGATTATTTAAAACTTCCTTTTAATGATTTAATGTCTAAATACAATAATAATAATAATTGGAGAATAAAGCATGAAGAAACTAAATGAAATATTTAATTTAACTTATCAAGATAATCTTGGCTTATCAGGTATGACTGATGAGTCTTTTTGTCTTTATTTAAATGAATTATTTGAAAAAGAAAAAAGAAGTATTTTAATAACAACTGCTACTTTAACCGAAGCTAATATTTTATTAAATTATTTAACTACCTTAAATGAACAAGTCTTATTTTTTCCAATGGACGATTTTTTAACAAGTGAATCTCTTAGTATTAGCCCTGATTTAATGGTAACAAGACTTGAAACTTTAAATGACTTATTAAATAAACAACCAAGAATTGTTATAACTAATTTAATGGGCTATTTAAGATATCTTCCTAGTTTAAAAATTTATCAAAAAAATATTTTAACCTTAAAAGTTGGTGAAGAAATTAATCCTAAAGACTTAATAAATTCTTTCTATAATCTTGGTTATAAAAGAGAAACAATTGTTACAACTACCGGAGAAGTTGGAGTTCGTGGTTTTATCATTGATATTTTTCCAGTTTCATTTACTCACCCAATTAGAATTGAATTTTTTGGGGATGAAATCGATTCAATTCGTGAATTTGATGAAGATACTCAAAAGAAAATTAAAGAAATAAAAGAAATTACTATTTACCCTTATACCGAGTTTTTACTAGATAATTATGATAATTTAGAAGAAAAAGAAAGAAAGCAAAAATATTTACCAAAATATAATTTAAATACTACAAATCTTTTAGATTACTTAAATAATCCTTTTCTAATTGTTAAAGATTATAATTTAATTCAAAATACTTACTTAAAAATGATTACAGAAATTAAAACTTATCGAGAAGATGATCATGATTACCAAGGCAGCTATATGTTTAACTTAGATATTTTAAATATTAATAAAGTTATTCATTATTTAAGCTTGGATAATTTAATTCCTAATCATGAGTTTTCTAAATATCTTGATTTTAAAATTAAAGAAGCTCCTAAGTTTTATGAAAATATAGATATCATTAATACCTACCTAAAAGACGCTTTAAGATTACAAAAACAAGTAGTTATTTGCTTAAAAGAGTATCAAATTAAAAATTTTATTAAATATTTAGAAGTTCCTTATATCTTAACAGATAAGGATAATTTAAGTGAAGTTTTATTAAATATTATAACTTTAGATTTTCCTAAGGGTTTTCTTTATAAAAATAAAGTTATTTTAACAGATAAAGATTTATTTAATGTTGGTTTAACGAAAAAGAAATACAAAACAAAGTTTAAATATGCAACTAAGATTAACAATATTAATAAATTAGAAATAGGAGATTATATAGTTCATAGTATCAATGGAATAGGTATATATAATGGGATAAAAACTTTAAAAGTAGGAGCTTTAAAAAAAGATTATTTAGAAATTCTTTATAAAGGCGATGATAAGTTATATATTCCAGTTGAAAAGATTGAATTAATTAGTAAATATTCTGGTAAAGAAGGCATTGAACCTAAGATAAATGGTCTTGGTAGTTTAGAATGGAAAAAGAATAAGCAAAGAATAGTTAGTAAAGTTAGAGATATTGCTGATAAATTAATTCAGTTATATGCTAGAAGGGAAATGCAAAAGGGTTTTGCTTTTTCTAAAGATACGAAGTATCATGAAGATTTTTATAATCAATTTATTTATACTCCAACTATTGATCAAGTTAAAGCCTTTGAAGAGATAAAAAAGGATATGGAAAGTGAAAAACCAATGGATAGGTTATTATGTGGAGATGTTGGCTTTGGAAAAACTGAAGTGGCATTTCGTGCTATGTTTAAAGCTGTTTATGATAGTAAACAAGTTTTATACCTTTGTCCAACAACTATTTTATCAAGTCAGCAATATCAAAGTGCCGTCCAAAGATTTAAAAATTTCCCTGTTAATATTGAACTTTTAAATCGTTTTACAACCCCTAAGAAATTGAGAGAAATTTTAGAAAAACTTGCGAATGGTCAAGTTGATATTGTAATAGGTACCCATAGATTACTTGGAAATGATATTAAAATCAAAGACTTAGGTTTATTAATAATTGACGAGGAACAACGATTTGGTGTAACTCATAAAGAAAAATTAAAGCAATATAAAAATAATGTTGATGTTTTAACTTTAACAGCTACTCCAATTCCAAGAACTTTACAAATGTCAATTGTTGGAATTAGATCATTATCAGTTATAACAACTCCACCAGTTAATCGTTTTCCTGTTCAAACTTATGTTGTATATGAAAAAGATCAGTTAATAAAAGATGCTATTGTTAAAGAATTAGTAAGAGATGGTCAAGTTTTTATTCTTTTTAACCGAGTTGAATTAATTGAAAGTAAAAAAGATGAAATTCAAAGATTAGTTCCTAATGCAAGAATTGTTGTTGCTCATGGGCGACTTACTAAAATTGAACTTGAAGATCGAATGTTTAAATTCATTAATCATGAATATGATATTCTACTTTGTTCAACTATTATTGAAACAGGAATTGATATTCCAAATGCTAATACTTTAATTGTTTTAGATGCTGATAGGTTTGGGTTATCGCAGTTATATCAAATAAGAGGAAGGGTAGGAAGAAGTAATAAAATTGCCTACGCCTATTTAATGTATCCTGAGCATAAAATCTTAGGAGATGCTGCAATTAAGAGATTAAATGTTCTAAAAGAATTTACAGAGCTTGGAAGTGGATATCATATTGCTAATCGAGATTTATCAATTAGAGGAGCTGGCGATATTTTAGGTTCAGAGCAAGCAGGTTTTATTGATACTGTAGGAATAGATTTATATTTAAAAATTTTAAATGATGAAATTAAAAGGCAAAAAGGAGAAGTAATTTCAGAAGAAGAAATTAAAGATGAAAAACCAATTATCAACGTAACAACACATATTGATGATAAATATACAAGTGAAAGTGATTTAAAAATTGAAATTCATAAGTTAATTAGCACGATTGATAGTTATGACCGACTACTCGAAGTAAAAGATGAATTTGAAGATCGTTTTGGTAAAGTTGATTTAGAAATTGAAACCTATATGTTTGAGGCGTGGTTTGAGAAATTAGCTAAACAAATTGGTATTGAAAAATCTATTCAAACAAATGATAGTATTGAATTAATTTTTAATATAGATATTTCTAAAAATATTAATGGTGAAGAATTATTTATGAAGTCTTACAAGATAAGTCGTAATTTTAAATTTAGTTATAGTAATTTAAGATTTCATGTTACTTTAACCTTTAAAGGCTTAGAAAAACATTTTGTTTATTATTTAATTGATTTATTTAAAGATATGACAATAGCTAGTTAAAATTATTTTAAATATTTAAGTAAATAATTTAATTAAAATTAAAAAATATAAGTTAATAAAAAAGTTAATTTATATTTTTTTGTCATCTAAAATTAAAAAATAATATTTTTATCAATATTTTTGTCCATATATAACAATATTTTAAGTAATAAAAAATGAAAGAACTAATAATAATTACAAGAATAGTCTGTGGTAAAAGGTAGATTAAAATAAATCTATTAATTGGCTATTAGTTCTTTCTTAATAATTGTAACATAAGTTTTGTAAGTCATCAACTCACATATTAATCATATTTTTAAATGAGATAATATTTTTGGTGGTAGTAAAATATGGAATATATTGATATTTATAGTGTCATAAGACGAAATATCAAAAAATATCGTAAAGCTAGACAAATGACACAAGCTAGATTAGCAGAACTAACTGACTTGTCTCATGAATACATTAGACAAATAGAATCAGAGAAAGTTGCTAATACTTTTTCGGTACAAACATTATATGATATCTCTCTAGCTTTAGATGTTGATGTTGGTCTTTTATTTAAACAAGATACAAAAGACGTTATCAAGAATTAATAAAGTAGTATAACTTACTATTTTATTTTTTTAACATAAATACTTAGTTAAAAGTGTTTTTAGAATACAAAAAAACAAATTTAGAGTTGACAATATTTGACAAAATAAAAAAAATTTGCTATTCTTAGGGTGTATTAGATAATAGAAAGGGTTAATATGAACGAATTTGAAGATGTAAAGAAGCAGTTAGAAGTAAAAAACAAAGAAATTTACCAAAATAAACTTAATCTTGATCTTGATAATAATTTAGAAGTTCTAGTTTTAACAATTGATAATCTATTAAATTCTTTAAAAAAAGAAGCAATTACTAACATTATTGAAATAAAAGAAAATCCTTTTAGTGAAAAAAGTATTCAAAAAAATGTAGCTATTTTCTTTGAAACTTATCAAGATAACTTAATGAATTTTCTTGATTATAAAAGAAATGATATTAAAAATATTATTATATTACAAGACGATTTAGAAATATGTAAAAATAATTTACAAGATAATTATCAAACTTTAAAAGAAAAAATTGAAAGTTCTAGTAAAGATTTACTTAAAATCTTAGAAAAAGAATTAACTAAGGATTTAGTTGATAAATTTCGAATTAAAAGAATTAAAGCTTATTTAAATGATATTTTATTAATCAATTTAAATAATAAAGTTTTAGATATTATTAAAAATCGAGATTTAATATTAATTAATACTTTTAAAGAAACTTACTTAAAATATTTAGAATTAAACAAAAATACAATAGGTGTTTAGTTCTTTTTTGTTTCTAAATTTTTTTAAAATAACCTAGTTCTAAGTATATTTTTCTTCTTTTAACCAATAATAAATTTAGGTGATGAAATGGCAAGTGGTGTTGTAAGAAGATTAGATAATTTGGGGAGAATTGTAATACCAAAAGAAATAAGAAAAGATTTAAAATTAAAAGGAAATGAAAAAGTAGCTATTAGTGTTATTGATGATAGCATTGTCTTAAATAGATATTCTGATATCCATGAATATGATCAGAGTATTAAAAATTTAATTAATAGTATTAAAAAAGTCTTTAATAAAGATATAATTATTACTAATTTAAATAATATTACTTTAACAACTAGTTTATATGAATCTTATCTTGGGTTAGAATTAAGTTTCTATTTAAATAAAGTACTAGAAGAAAGGAAAGATGTTTGCGAGAATATCCCTAGTTCTCTAAGTTTAAATGATAATAGAGAAAATTTAAAAGTAGCCTATATAATCAAACCAATTATTGTTAATGGTGATTTAACTGGTTTATTAATTTTATTAACTGATAATAATTTAGAAAGTAATGATTTAAAATTGCTGGAATTTATAAATTTATATTTGGAAAATTATCTTGAATAAATAAAAAAAGTATGCTAATATATTCTCATAGAAGCGATGAAGAAATGAGTAAATTATTTAGTTTTTAAAGAGATATTTCGGTGGGTGTAAGAAATAAAGCTTTTAATTGAAGATGATTTTGAAGCTTATTAATAAGTATTAATCGGGTAACTTCGTTATTAGTAGAGACATATTTACTATGTAAAATAAGGTGGTACCACGAAATCTTCGTCCTTTGGGTGAGGATTTTTTTTAATATTTATTGTTTTAGAAAAGGAGTAAATATGAAACGAATGTGTAATTTTTAATATTAAAGTTAAAAATTAAAGAAATAAGGAGTATGTATGAAAAATAAATTAAATTTTTTAAATGATAAAAAAATAATTATAAGTATTTTTGTTGTATTTGTAGTTTTAATTACTTTATTATGTAGTTTTCAAACTATCAAAAGTGGGGAAGTAGGACTACGAGTTCGGTTTGGAAAAATAATTGATACTAATTTAAGTGAAGGTTTAAATTTAAAAATTCCTTATATTGAAAGTATTGTCAAGGTTAATATTAAAGTACAAAAGGCTGAGTTACAAACAGCAAGTGCTAGTCGAGATTTACAAGATATTAATACTGATATAGCAGTTAATTACCGTGTAGAAAGTAGTAAAGCTAGTAGTTTATATAAAACGGTTGGAAATTCTTATCAAGAAGTAATTTTAGAACCAGCTATTGAAGAAAGTATTAAATCTGTTATTTCAAGATATACAGCTGAAGAAACAATTACTAAAAGACCAGAAGTTTCTAAAGCTTGTCAAGAAGAATTACAAGCAAAAGTTTTAAAATATGGTATTGTGATTGATAATTTTAATATTATTAATTTAGAGTTTAGTGAAGAATATTCAAAAGCTGTTGAAGAAAAACAAGTTGCTGAACAAAAATTAGCAACGGCTAAATTAGAGTCTGAAGCTAAAATTGTTGAAGCAGAAGCCACTAAAAAAGCTAATGAACTTTTAAAACAATCTTTGACTGATGAATTAATAAAAAAACAATTTATTGAAAAATGGGACGGCAAATTACCTAATACTTATGCAGGTGATAATATTTTAGGAATTTTTGGTCTTAATAAATAATAATTGATGAATAAGAAAGGATAAAAATTATGGAAAAGAAAAAATATTATATAACAACCCCAATTTATTATCCATCAGCTAATTTTCATATTGGACATTGTTATACAACAGTTATTGCTGATAGTATTGCTAGATATAAAAAATTAAAAGGTTATGATGTTTATTTCTTAACTGGAAGTGATGAACATGGTTTAAAAATTCAAAAAAAGGCAGAAGAAAAAGGGGTTACACCAAAGGAATATGTTGATGAAGTTATTAAAAATGCTAAAGATTTATGGAATAGTCTAGGAATTGAGTATAACCGTTTTATTAGAACAACTGATGAAGATCATGTTGCAACTGTGCAAAAAATTTTTCAAAAATTATATGATCAAGGTGATATTTATAAAGGATCATATGAAGGTCTTTACTGTACTCCATGTGAATCTTTTTGGACAGAAAGCCAATTAGTTGATGGTAAATGTCCTGACTGTGGTCGGGAAGTTGAAAAAGCTAGTGAAGAAGCCTACTTTTTTAAACTAAGTAAGTATCAAGATCGTTTAGTTGATTATATTGAAACACATCCTGAATTTATACAACCTATCTCTCGAAAAAATGAAATGATGAACAATTTTATTAAACCAGGTCTTGAAGATTTATGTGTTTCTAGAACTAGTTTTACTTGGGGAATTCCTGTCACTTTTGATAATAAACATATTGTTTATGTTTGGATAGATGCTTTATCAAATTATATTAGTGCTTTAGGATATTTATCAAATGATGATAGTTTGTTCAAAAAATTTTGGCCAGCTGATTTACAAATTGTTGGTAAAGAAATTGTTCGCTTTCATACAATTATTTGGCCTTGTTTATTAATGGCACTTGATTTACCTTTACCAAAACAAATCTTTGGTCATGGTTGGTTAGTTATAAATGGAGCTAAAGTTTCTAAAAGTTTAGGAAATTATCGTGATCCAAGAGAATATATTAAAGAATATGGAGTAGATGCTATTAGATACTATTTACTTAGAGAAGTTCCATTTGGATCAGATGGTCAGTTTAGCGAAGAACTATTAATTTCAAGATATAATACAGATTTAGCAAATATCGTTGGAAATCTTGTTAATCGTACTTTATCAATGTTAAGCAAATACTTTGATGGAATAATCACTAAAAGTTATGTTCAAACTGAATATGATGAAGATTTAATTAATTTAGTTCTTAGCACAAGTCAAAAAGTTGATGATTATATGGATAAATTAGAAATATCAGAAGCCCTTGATTGTATTTTTGAAATTTTTAGAAGATGTAATAAATATATTGATGAAACAACTCCTTGGGTACTTGCTAAAGAAGAAAATAAAGATAAATTAAAAACAGTTTTATATAATCTTTTAGCATCAATTAGAATCGGAGCTATTCTTTTATTACCATATATTCCAACAACTGCTAACGAAATATTACGACAAATTAATACTAAAAAGATAACAATTGATACTATAAATGATTTCTATACTTTGGAAACAAATATAATTATTAATGATTTTAAGCCAATATTTATGAGAGTAGAGAAAAAACATGAATAATAATTATTTAACTGATACCCATTTTCATTTAGATTTAAAAGATGATATTGAAAGTATTTTAAAAAGAGCTAAAGAGAAGAAAGTTGGAAATTTTATTATTTCTGGTTGTGATTTAAAAGGAATAGATGAGAGTTTAAAAATAATTAAAGATTATAAAAATATATATTTAACAATTGGTATTCACCCTGATGAAATAAAAGATTTTAATGAAGCAACTATTTCTTATTTAGAAAAATTAATTCAAGAAAATGAAAAAATAATTGGAATAGGTGAGATAGGTTTAGATTATTATCACAATAAAGATAATAAAGAAGAACAACAAAAAATATTTAAGTTACAATTAGATTTAGCTAAAAAATTAAATTTACCAGTTGTTATTCATTCAAGAGATGCTTTTCAAGATACTTATGATATTTTAAAAACATATCATTTAAAAACAACAATTCATTGTTTTACTGGTTCCAAAGAAGCAGCTAAATTATATGTAAATGAAGGTTATTTATTAGGAATAGGTGGAGTATCTACTTATAAAAATACTAACTTAAAAGAAACTTTAAAAGAAATACCATTAACAAATATTGTTTTTGAAACTGATAGTCCTTATTTAACACCAGAACCTATTAAAGAGGAAGTAAATGAACCTAAAAATATTAGTCTTATTTGTGATAATTTATGTCAAATTAAAAATATTAAAAGAGAAGATGTAATTAAAATAACAACTAATAATGTTATTAAACAATACAATTTATAAAAAATAACTATCTTAACTTAAATTATAGTTTAGATAGTTTTTTACTTTTTGCATATTAATGAGCGTTGAATTTTTATTCAGAACTGTTTTTATTATTAAAAATAATTTATATTGTTAATCGATTAAAGAAATTCAATAAAAGTTGTTTTCAAATAATTTGGTTAACACTTTTTAATATTTAAGGACCATTTAAAAACCATTTTTTTAGCCTTAAATATAAATTTAATATATATTTTTAAAATATAACTTAAATGTTTTTTAACATAATGAAATGGATTAAGAATAAACTTAGCATTAGCGAAAAAGCTCTGATAGTTTTTAATGCCAAATGCATCATAACCAGAGACAAATATAGTTTCAAATTTGTCTTATATTATTCCTTTTTATTTCATAAAAATGGTATCAGGACAAACTTTATTTTTATTGTGTAGTTGTCAATGATGTGAGACCAATAAGTCGTAAAAAATATTAATTCGGAAGCTGTGCGTTAGCAGAAGCTTCTTTTAAAATGTTTCTTTTTTCAATGGGAGAAATCCAACCGAGTACTTGCATTGGAATATTATTAGAACGATTTAAATAGCTTTTCATTTGTTTTATTAAGTCATCATAAGAATAAAATTTTAAATAATTATAAAATCTATTTTGATCATTTCGGTGACTACGTTCAACTTTACCATTATGTCTAGGGGTTCTAGGTCTGATTAATTGATGTTTAATATCTAACTCATTTAGTAATACATCGAGCGGATGAATTCTTTCAGTTTTTTGAATATGAGTAAATTCCTGACCGTTATCTGTTTGAATTGTTAATGGTTTATAACCGAAATAAAGTATGGCTCGTTTTACAAAATCTACAGTTGAATATGAGGATTGTTCTTTATAAGGATAAATAAATCTTTCACGTGATGCTTCATCAATTATAGTATATTGGTAAAACTTCTCGCCATCATTTTCAGAATAGCAGTATTTGGGTACATATTTAACATCCATTTGCCATTTAACACCAATGTTAGTTGGAGTATCATAAGGTTTAGGAATATATTTAGAATGTTTTTCTTTATTAACATAAAAATTCATTTTCCTTAATAATCTAAATAATGAAGAAGCGTGTCTTGAATATCCATAATTTATTCTTAACTTACCATATAATTCACATAAGGAAATATTAGGATTTCTTTTTATTAAATTTTTAATCCATTTAATTTCTTCTTCAGTGTGAGCATTAGGATGTTTTGAAAGCGGTCTATGGGATTTATCAATTAATGATTCTTTAGTTCCATCAAACTTTTTGTTCCAGCGCATAAGAGAAGATTTAGATATTTTATATCTTCTACATACAAAGGAAACAGAATAACCTTTTCTATATAATTTTACAGAATAATATTTTGTATTTAATTCATGTGGAA
>CALVPE010000022.1 GCA_944350485.1 uncultured Bacilli bacterium | reverse complement strand
TTCTAAAAGTCCTACTTTCATAACATAAGTATTTTCTCCTTGATGCGAACTTTTTAAAAGAGCATAACTAGTTCCTGTTAAAAGGATAACTGCTAACACAATTAAAAAAAATGGCAAATATTTTTTTAAACTAATTTTTTCTAAATAATCTTTCATGTTTTCACCTTATCAATAAAAAATAACTTAATGCATTACTTTTATTACCTATATTATAATTAAATTATACAATATTTTTTTTCAATAAACAAGTCTTTTCTTTTTATTAAAACATATATTTTATTGGTGATTTTATGTTAAATGAAGCTGAATTTATTGAATATTCTTTAGTAACTAATCTTTATTATTTAAGGACTTTAAGAGATTTTTGTAGTCATTTAGAACTATCAATTCCTTCTTTCAACCAAAATGAAGTTACTAAAGCGAAGTCTCTTGCTAAAAAATGTGAAGAATTAGGAGCTAAACTTGTTAATTATGCTGATGGTAATATTCCCAGTTCTGCTCTTAATGCTAATATCTTTTTTACTAAAACAACTCTGCCTTTAGAAAAATTAACTAATGAATTATTTAACTATGATATTAATACAGAGATTACTAAAGCAGGGGTTACAATTAAGCCTGGTATCCCAACTACTACTTTACAATTAATTGAAGAATTAAAAGGTATCAATCAAGAAGCTTTAAGAATTGCTAATGAATTTATTGAATTTTCTAATAATTTATATAATGATGTTAAAGAACAAAAAATATTTATTTATTACTATAATAGTTTAAATTTATACACTGTTTATGAAGTTAAATTTTATATAACTGTTCTTAATAGATTAATTAATAAATATTCTCTTGATCCAATGTACGTTGCTGATTATGAATATGATTTTAATCGAATGCTTGAAGCTCTTGCTAGTTTTATTCGAGGAGAATGTGATCCAGCATATGATGATATTTATTTAGAAGCAAATAATTTTTTCTTAGAATACCAAGCTTTAGTAAATGAATATGAAAATATGACAATTAGTCCAGTTAGTCAACAGAATATGACAGAAAATAGTATCGAACTTGCTAAAAGATTTAAAGTTTTTATTGAAAAATGTATTGATAAAATTCTTAGTAATGATGTCTATTTTATTTCCCCGCCAATTACTAAAGATAATGCTTTAACAACTGTTAATTATTTTCTTTATAATTTACAAACTATTTCCAAAGAAAATTAAAAGTATTAAGAAAAAAAACTTAATACTTTTAAAAATATTTCTTCAATATTTAATTTAGTAAAATTAACAATTAATAAACCTAATATAATGAAAGGTCCAAATGGAATAACATGTTCCTTATTTTTTATTAAAATAATTAAAGAAACTGGTAAAGCAATAATACTAGCTAGAAATAGAACTATAATAGCAAGCATTGGGTTAAGAGTTAAACCAACTAGAAACATTAATTTAATATCGGCTCCTCCCAAACTTTCTTTTTTAAATAATTTATTTCCAAATAGCATAATTAAATACATAAACAAGAAACAAATTAAACCAAATCCTAATTGAATTAAACCGCCTTTAAAACCTAATTCCATAATTTTAACTAAAAATATAATAATAGCCGAAATAATAATAAAACGATCTGGAATAATTAAATATGTTATATCAGAAACAATAACAATGATAAATAAACTAACTAAAGTTAAAGATGTAATTAACTCTAAACTAAAACCATATGAATAATAACTAACTGTAAATAAAATAGCCGTTCCAAGTTCTAAAATTGGATAAAAACATGATAATTTTTTTTGACAATAATTACATTTTCCTTTTTGAAAAAAATATGAAAAAAGAGGAATTAATTCATACCATTTTAAAGAATGATGACAATTATCACAATGACTTCTTGATTTAAAAGTGTCCTCTCCTTTTGGTACTCGATAACCTAATACTCCGTAATAAGAACCAAAACAAAGTCCAAAAAGGAAAAATAATATATAATAATAAATCTTCATACTACTGACTAATAACCTGATACATTTCAAACATTGGAACGATAATAGCAATAATAATTATCCCAACAGTAACCGTTAAGAAAACGATTAGAAATGGTTCTAATAAAGTTTTAACTTGGTTAATTGAATTTCTATATAAATCTTGATAATAATTAGCTACTTTTTCCATCATTGTTCCAAGCTTTCCTGTTGATTCACCAGTTACTATCATTTCATAAGCAACAAGAGGAATATAAGGATTATTTTTAAAAGCTTCAGAAATTTTTCCACCTTTATTTAAATTTTTAATTGTCTTTTCAATAATTTTTTTATAAATTTCATTATCACTAACTTTAACTAAAACATCCATACTATCTGTTATAAATACACCATGATTTAAAAGTGAAGCAAAGGTTTTAGAAAACATTGCAACTTCACTATACATAATTATATTTTTAACAACAGGTATTTTTAAATAAAAAAATTGCATAACATATTTAAATGATTTAACATTTTTATATAAATAAATATACAGAAATAAAATCATAATAACTATTATAATAAGTTGTACTAAATAAGTTTGTAAGAAATTACTAAAATTAATGGTCATAATAGTAATTTGCGGTAATTCATCACTCCAACTAGAAAACATTTCAACATATTCCGGAACAATAAAACGTAAAACAAAAACAATAACAGCAATAGCCATAATTAAAACAATTGTTGGATAAGTCATAGCACTTTTTAATTCTTTTTTAGTTTTATCAATTGTTGTATAATAATCGGCCATATCATCTAAAACAGCTGGTAAATCACCAGTAAGTTCTGCCGATTTAACCATATTTACTAATAGTTTTGGAAATACTTTTGGTTGTCTTTCAAGAGATGTTGATAAATTATCACCTGATAATAAATCATAAACAATAAGATTATAAATTTTTCTAATTGAAGCTTGAGTTGCTTGTTTAGCTAAAATTCGAAAAGCATCAATTAAGCTCATACCTGCTCGTAAATAAGTTGATATTTGAGTTAAAGCAAATGATAATTCACCCATTTTAATTGGAGGTCCAAAAGTAAAATCAAGTCCCAAATCAAGACTACCTTTTTTGATAGGTTCAATTGAGATTAAATCATAACCTTCATTAATTAAATAATTTCTAGCTTGTTCGATATTATAAGCATCAAATGTTCCACTAATAACTTTTCCATTTAAACCCTTAATTTTATATTTAAAAGGAATTTTATCTAAATCTTTATTAATAGCTGCTTTATTTAAACGATTATTAAAAAATTTTAAATTTTCATCAATTAATTCTTCTTCTACAAATAATTCTTTGATTTTATCTTTCTTACCTAAAATAGTTAAAATTAAACTTGCTAAGCCTTTATAAGAATATGTAATAATATTATCTTTTGTTATCATTCTATCCCTCTATTCTTTTTAATTTTATCATACTTTAAAATAGTTAGCAATTAAGTATTCGTAGTTTTTAAATTTTTTAAAATTTTAAAATAATTAGTTTTTAAAACCTCATCATTTTTCTTAATAAGTTGATTTATTTTAGAAGACATATTGTTAATATAATCATCTGTTGCTTTTAAACCTTTTAAAACCGTTCCATCATGATTAACATATCTTTTACCATCATACCAAGTATTATCACTAAAGAAAACATAACCTGAATAACTTGGATCTAAAGCATCTTCACCAATATAATAATTAGGATGATCATATAAATTAAATAAATTTAATAAAGTTGGTAAAATATTTAATTGGCTTGTTACTTTGGTAATTTCTCTTGGTTTAAGATCACTTGACCAAATAAAGAAATCAGTTTGATTAATTAAATTAGTTTCAATATCCTTATAAGGAGCAATCATATTTTTATCACTTAAAGTATAGGTATAGTGATCAGCAAAAAAAACAACTACTGTATTATCATATAACCCTTTTTCTTTTAAATTATCCATTAAAAGACCTATCATCCGATCTGTTTCACCAGCTTGAATTTTTAAACAGTCCATCTCCGTTGGATTAAAATTAGGATCTTTCTTTTCTTCTTCAGTTAATAACATACTACAAACTCCACTTGTTTTAGAAAATGGTAAATGAGCTGAATAAGTAATAATATAAGAAACAAAATTAGGATTATTAGGATTTTCAACATTAAAAATTTTACTATTAAATGTTTCGTCTAAAAGAAGATTAGTATCTAAATAATATAATTTATCCGAATATGTTCCTAAATCTTTTAAACCATTATAAGAATTATAACCAAAGTTTTTATAATTAACTGCTCTGGAATAATATTCTCCAGAATTCATATGAAAAGCATTTACAGTATAACCAACACTTTTAAATAAATTAGGAAGGGAATAATCAAAATTATTTTTACTAAAAGTATAAGCATTTTGATTATAGGTATAAGGAGTTTGATAACCAACATTTACCATAAATTCTGAGTTGAAAGTTGAACCTCCACCATTAACAAAAGAGAAATGATTTTTAAAGTTAAGGGATTGTTTTTTTAAATTAGCTAAATTAGGCATCACTTCTTCATTAGTAAGAAAATTATCAATACTTTCAAGTTGAACTAAAATCAAATTTTTACCTTCAAATAAACCAGTATATTCGTTTAAATGTTTTACACCATCATCTAAAAATTCATTTTCCAAAAAGGCTAAACTTTCATCATTATTATCTTCTATTTTTCGAAAATAATTAACATAAATATTCCGAATATTATATTCAAATAAACCAACCAATTCCATACTTTTATTATTATCATTAAAAGAATTATAAACATGCCTCTTATTACGCCAAGCACTCCACTCTAACTCGGTTGTTTCTTTTCCCAATGAAAAAACTAATAAGAAATGACTAATTATAAATATTAAACAAACAACAGCTATTCTTTTATAATTATTTTTACGACTTCTTGTAAAGTTTTTATAAGTTAAAATCATACAAATTAAACTAATAATCATCACAATATACATCCAAGGAGTAATATTTTTTAAAGTATCTAAAAAATAGGAACTTCCTTCACTTGTAGCACTTAAAACAGAAAAATCAAAGAAAATTTTAAAAATGTGATAATAGATGTTATGAACTAAAAACATAATAAAAGAAAAACCATAAACTAAACCATAGATTAATCTGCCATAAATGTTTTTAACATTTTTAATTATAAATAGAAGGAGAAAAATCCACAAAAAAGAAAATAAATTAGGAATAGCATCATAAAAAGGAATAAAGTCGATAGAATTCGTGGCTACTCTTGTTGAAATATCTAAAATATATAAAGAAATTATTAAAAAGAAATCCATTTTATACTTTAATAAATAATTACCTAAATTTTTTATTTTCAATTTAATATTTTTTATTTTTTTTAATTGATTTTTAATTTTATTAAATTTTTTTTTCATTTAATTCCTCATTTCAAATATTATTATAACATGTTCCAGAATTTAAAACTATTTTTTATATCATGTTATATCCTATATTCATCTTATACTTTTTTTAGAAAAAAATCAAGATTTATATTATAAACCTTGATTAGAACTTTTTTTTCGAAGTTCAGCTTTTAAGATTTTTTTACGCAATCTAAATCCTACTGGGGTTACTTCAACTAATTCATCGTTATTGATGTAATCAAGAGCAATTTCTAAAGACATAATGCGTGGTCTTTTTAAAACAACGGTATGATCTGAACCACTTGCTCTAGTATTTGTTAAATTTTTACCTTTAACAACATTAACAGCTATATCATTATCATGATTATGTTCGCCAACAATCATACCTTCATAAACTTCATCACCGGGTTCAACAAACATAACACCACGTTCTTCAAGTTGTCCTAAAGCATAAGCGGTAGCTTTTCCATTTTCCATAGAAACTAAAACTCCAAGTTTTCTTTCTCCAACATTATTATGAACCACTTCTCTATATTCTTTAAATGTATGATTCATAATTCCATAACCTTTAGTAATAGTCATAAACTCAGTCATAAATCCAATTAAACCACGAGATGGAATAACATAATTTAAACGTGTACTATCGCCCATATTTTGCATATTTTCTAAAGTAGCAAAACGAAGACCAAGATTTTCAATAACTGAACCAACATAATCATTACTAACATCAATTTGTAAATCTTCAAATGGTTCACATTTAACACCGTTAATTTCTTTAATAATAACTTGAGGTTTTGATACTTGAAGTTCAAAGCCTTCTCTTCGCATATTCTCAATTAAAATTGATAAATGTAATTCTCCTCTTCCTTTAACTAAAAAACTATCTTGATCATAAGGGGTAACTCTTAAACTAACATCTCGTTCGGTTTCTTTTTTTAATCGATCTTCAATTTTTCGAACTGTTAATAACTTTCCTTCGCGACCTGCAAAAGGAGAAGTATTAACACCAAAAGTCATTTCTAAAGTTGGTTCATCAATTCGAAGAGCTGGTAAAGCTTCTTCAAAACCTGGATTACAAATCGTTTCTCCTACATTAATATCTGGAAGTCCAGCAATAGCAATAATATCACCAGCACTAGCCGTTTCAATTTCAACTCTTTTTAAACCACTAAAACCAAACATTTTTTGAATTCGAAACTGTTTTTTGGTTCCATCTAAACGAACACAACTAACATTTTCACCCGTTTTGACATTGCCACTTTTGATAACACCAATTCCTATTCGACCTACAAAGTCATTATAATCTAGTAAAGCTGGTTGAAATTTTAAATGATCATTAATGTCACCACTTGGTTCTTTAATTGTTTCAATAATCGTTTTTAATAATGGTTCCATTGTTTCTTTTTGAGTTGTAACATCAGGATCTAAACTACTAGTACCCATAACAGCACTTGTATAAACAACTGGAAAATCAAGTTGATCAATGTCTGCCCCAAGTTCAATAAATAAATCCATAACTTCATCAACAACTTCCTTAGGACGAGCCGATTCTTTATCAATTTTATTAACGACTACAATTGGCGTTACTTTAGCATCAAGAGCCTTTTTTAAAACGAATCTAGTTTGAGGCATTGTGCCTTCGTAAGCATCAACAACTAATAAAACTCCATCAACCATATTCATAATTCGTTCAACTTCTCCAGCAAAATCGGCATGACCTGGGGTATCTAAAATATTAATGCGAACGCCTTCATAATTAATTGAAGTTGTTTTAGCTAAAATTGTTATTCCCCTTTCCTTTTCAAGAGCATTAGAATCCATGGATTCTATTTCTTCATTTTCTCGAAAACTACCAGCAAATTGTAACATTTTATCAACTAAAGTTGTTTTTCCATGATCAACATGAGCAATAATTGCTATATTTCTTATATTTTTCATACTTCCACTTCCCTTAATAAACTTCGTAATTATAGCACAAAAAAGGTAACTTTGACAAGTATCTTCTCCTATTTTAAAAAATTATAGAAAAAACGTTATAAATTTGTTTAAGTTATAATAACGTTTTTTAATTGAGAATTGCATAAACAATTTTATTTACTTTTAGAATTATTTTAAATAATTTATAAGTTAGAATAATTACTATTTAAATCTAAAGATAAATTTTTATAATACATATTCATAATCATTTTAATTTGCTTTATTCAAAACTAATTTTAAATCTTTATTCCTTATATTTTTTAAAACTTCTTTGATGATATTTTTTTGTTTCCTAATTATCATTTCAAAAAAACTATTAACTAGAAAAAAGAAGTGAATTTTACTACATTTCTATATCTTAATAACCTTATTTTTCTATATCGTAAAATTATTCTAAAAACATCTTTTTAAAAACCTCTGGATAATTTCCAATTAAATAAATTTTTTTAGCCATATCACTGGTTACACTAGTTTTCTTATCTCCAAAAAAAACATCATAAACTAAGGATAAACCATAATCATCTTGTAAATAAATTAAAACGTCTTTTCCTAAATCAATTTGTTGTTTCATTAAAGGAATATTTAAAGTATCAACTGTAAAAATATAATAGTCAACATCTATATAATTTAAGTCATTTTCCGTAATAATAAAACCAAATTGGCAATTTATTTTACCTTTAATAACTTTTAATAAACTTCTACTAGCGCTATGAATATAAATATTAACCTTGCAAGATGTTAATATTTTTTCTAATTCAAAAGCGTAATTATCAAACTCAATTTTTAATAATTTATTTTGTTCTTCCGTTAATTGAGGTTGTTCATTGGGAATTAAATTAATAAAAACTTTCCCCTTATAATCAATATAATTTAAATAACGAATTACATCTTCTAACTTAGCAACTTCAAATTCTTTTAACTTTGCGTAAGAACTATTATAAATATTATTAATAATAACTTCTGGAGTAGTAGTTAAATTTGAAATAACCAACACATCATCTTTAGTTTTAGTAACATTTAAACTAATAGCTGAAACATAATCTAAATTAATAATTTTATCCAAAAAATCATCCATAGAATATTTAATACTTTTTTGAATAATTAATTTCATAAATTCACCAATACATTTTATGCAAATAAATTAATATTTTTCATTTTATTAATTAAATTAGAAACATTTTCTTTTTTAATAAATACTTTTCATTAAATAATAAAATTTTATAAATTAAATTACTTTTTAATTAATAATTATTTAAATCCAGAAACATTAAACTCAACTTTCATAATCTTCCTCTCTTAAATAATTAATACCCATTTGAAAATACTTTTCCGGATTGAAAAGTTCCAATTTTTTATAGTCATATATATAAGTTAAATTATTTTTTTCTATTATTTTATATTTATTTTGAAAACGATCAACTAAATACGCAACTGGTTCATGAAAATATTTAGAATATTGAAATTTTAAAACCATAACTTCCATTCTTGTTTTAATAATTAATTCTAAATTTGGTCTTTTTTGATATCTTTTTAAATAAGATTTTATTAAGTTTTCAATTTGCTTATCAAGAAGTTCTAAAGATAAAGTAACTCTTTTAACACCTAGAGAATGTAAAATGGCAACAGTATAAGAATTAGTAACATTTAAAGAATAGTCAGTAATAATATTTTTTAAAGTTAAACCACCTATTTCACCAACTAAATATTCCCGGTTATCTAAATAATCTTGATAACTAGGCATTACTTTAGGAAGTTTTTTAATATAATTAGTTAAAGTTTCTGAATAAATAAATTTATATTTTGAAGAATTTGTTTCTTGATTAGTCAATAAGGTATAAGCTTGTTGTTTTTTAAAATCTGGTACTTCTCTAAAATAAATTTCTTTTTGAAATTCTTTTTTAAAACGATTAATTCTTTTCTTTGTTAACTGATTTAAAATATCTCTTTTTAAGTTATTAATTAAACTGATAGGAACAAATAAATCATTATCTAAAGTAATTTCTAATTTAGCAATTTTAAAACTTGTATTTTGAACTTTAGAAATTTTTTCTTTTATAACTTCTTTTGTTAATTTATTATTAAGAGCTAGACTAGGAATAATACTTGTCATAGTAATTGTTTCTTGATAATCGGTTACTGTTAAAGTTATAGGCTTATTTTTTAAAATTTTAATTTCAATAAAAATAGGTATTTTTTTAGCTTGTTTGGTAATTATTTCTTGAACTTTGTTTTCAATGTCAATAGAAAAAGTTTTTAAAACTTGACTATGAAGAGGAATTTTTTTATTAACTTTTAAAGTAATAATATCACCATTTGAAGCTTCATATATTTGCTTTTTATTTTGATAAAACTCATTAACAGTTAAACCATAATCAGATCCTAAACGAATACCATCATGAATTTTTAAATTAGCTGTTAATTTAATAGTTACTTCTTTAGTTGTTGAATTTATAACTTGACCAATTAATATCCCTTGATTGTTAGAAGATGACATATTAATAACTTGATTATTATCTTCATTTAATAGATAACCTTTAGTATATTCACGATTAAAGATTGTTTTTAAATCTAATAAGTCTTCTTGATTAATTTTAATTTTGTTAGTCTTTAAATAATAATCACTTGTTTCTTTATATAACTTAGTAACTGTATAAACATAACTAGGACTTTTCATTCTTCCTTCAATTTTAAAACTATCAACTCCACTGTCTAATAATTTATCTAAATATTCTAAAGTATTTAAATCTTTCATACTTAAAGGAAATTTACCATGATTTAATTTTTTTCCTTTATTATTTAAAATATCATAAGGAAGACGACAACAACCAGTACAAGTTCCCCGATTGCCACTTCTTGGACCAATACTTCTTGCAAATAAACACATACCAGAATAGGAAACACATAAAGCCCCATGAACAAAGATTTCTATTTCTAAACCAGTTTTTTCTTTAATATCTTGAATCACTTCTATGGGTGTTTCTCTAGCAATAACAATTCTTTTTAAACCAAGTTTTTTCGCTATTTTTGCCCCTTCTAAATTATGAATATGCATTTGCGTTGAACCATGAATTTCTAAATTAGGAAAAGTTTTATGAACAAGATCGATCATTCCTAAATCTTGCATGATAACTGCATCGACATTATTTTTATGTAAAAATTCTATAAATTCCAAAAATTTTAAAACTTCATTTTCATAAATTAAAATATTACAAGTAACATAAACTTTTACCCCATAAAGGTGAGCATAATTAATTACTTTAATTATATCTTCGTTACTAAAATTGTTAGCAAAACTTCTAGCTCCAAACATTTTGCCACCTAAATAAATTGCATCGGCAGAAGCTTGGATTGCTGCATAAGCACTTTCTATATTTCCGCAAGGTGCTAAAATTTCAACTTTTTTCATACTTAACCACCGCTTTTAATATAGCACTTTTTAGTTCTTTTTAAAAGAGCTTTTTTGGTTATTTTAATTTGACAAAAGACATAAAATGTAGTATAATTCTTGGCATATGTGGTGCATTATCCTAGTCAAAGCGAGTATTCGAAGATGGGGCTAAAAATCCATTAATTGTGCAAAATGATACTTTATATATAATGCTTTTCTTGCCCAAAGAAGGGTGTGTATATAATTTTAGTTTTAAGGAGAATTTGTAATGGCATACAAGGTTATCCTTAATTCACATCGATTTAGAAAAAGCATATGTCGTGCGTGGTATTTCGGGATACTAAGGTAAGAGTTAATTACAGTTGAAAGAAATATTGCAAAAGCGAATAAAAATACTTCAATTTGTTTGGGAAAACCTCTAGGGTGTTTGTACTATAAAGATTGGGGTGCGGACTAAGTGGTGATCGAGTGATTAGAGAAAATCTAATTAATTCTTTTAAAGAGAAATCGCCTTCGGGTAACCTATGGTAAGAATTAGAGAAATTCGACTCGACCTCAAGCCGTAAAATTAATTTATGGTATACCACATGTAATATGAATTGGAGTGAATATGAAAAAAAATGATCCTTGGATTATTAAAGCCTTTCTTTTCACTTTTTTTATTACCTTAATTGTCAGTGGAATTTCTAATTTTATATCAAATAATTGTCATATTATCTTATTAGTTTTTATAACAATTTTAATTATTGCAGTAGGAATTATCTTTGATATTATTGGAACAAGTGTTCTAACTGCTAAAGAAGCTAGTTTCCATGCTATGGCATCAAGTAAAGTAAAAGGTAGTAAAGAAAGTATTAAATTAATTAAAAATAGTAGTAATATCGCAAATTTTTGTAATGATATTATCGGAGACATTTGTGGAATTGTTTCAGGTTCCATGGGAGCAATTATTGCAATTTATCTAGCCGATTTTTTTAAGGCAAATATAACTATTGTAGCAGTTATTATTTCAGCTACAATTTCTAGTTTAACAGTTGGTGGCAAAGCCATTGGTAAAAAATATGCTGTTAAAAATAGTGCATCTATTGTCGCCTTAGTTGGTAAATTATTGAGTAGTTTTAAAAGAAAAAAACATAGAAAAAATTAAATATTAAAAATTCTATGTTTTTTAATTATATTTTAAAAAAAGTACGATTAATTTATTTTAAAAACATGCAAAACTTTATATTTGCTTAAATATATAAATAATTTTTCTAAACTAATTTTTTTTAAACTTAACATTTTTTAAAACAATTAATAATAAAAAATAATAGCCTATATTAATAATTAAACTATGACTAATTTTATAACCTAAATCAGCTAAAGAAACAACATTAATTTTACTAAAATAAACTAATAAAAATAAAATTAAATCATAAAAACTAATAAATATTATAATAAAAAGAACATAAATTAAAATATTACATCTTAAATATTTATCAATTTTTTTTAAAGTTTTAGCCATTATTAAAAATAGTAAAGCATTTAAAAGAAAGATATAAGAATAAAATAAATCATAAATAAAACCAATAAAAAAAACAATTTTAAAATATTTTTTAGAATCAACTCTTGGAAACAAATACACAATTAAAACAATTAATAACATGGGATAAAAAATGTTTATATTATAAAAATTATTTGGTAAATAATAACCTAGTAAAAAATCAATTAGAAAGGTTATGATAATTAAAATTACTAAAGACATATTATTTCCTTTTTAAAACCGTTACAAATTTTAAATTATTAAAATCGCTGGCTGGGGTAACATTGATTATTTTAGAAACATTGTATTTATCACTAGAAGTGTTTTTAACTTTTCCAATTAAAATACCACTTGGAAAAATACCACCCATACCACTTGTATAAACAAAACTACCTTCTAAAACTTCAATTTGTTTATTGGTTGATGTTACTTTTAAAACATTTTCTTCAGAATTAAAACCTGCCATAATTCCATAAATTGTTTCATCTCCCATTTTAATTAAAACCGATATTTTAGAATTAATATCACTAGTTGTAATTAAACGAACTTCACTTGTATAATGATTTACTTTATTAATTTTTCCAATTAACCCACTACTAGAAATAACTGCCATATCCTCCTCTATTCCTTTATTACTTCCTTTATTAATTGTAATTGTATTAAACCAATACATCTTATTACGGTTAATTACTAAACTAGTAACAGGAGTAAATTCTGTTAAAGTACTACTTAAATCATGAACTTTTTTTAATTCTTGAAATTCTTTTTCTTGTTCAATTAAAATGCCATTATATAAATCATCATGCATTTTAAAATCATCAGTATTGGCATTAACAGGATAATAAAGAAGATCTTTTAAAAGATAAAAAGGATAAAAAAGATTAAGATTAGTTTTTAAAGAAATAAATGCTATTAAATAAATAAGCATGATTATAATATAAGTTTTAATTTTTATCATAAGTCACCTATATTAAATGTTTTTCATAAAAACTGTAATAATTTTTATCACTAACAATAATATGATCAACTAATTCGATTCCCTGTAATTTCCCAATTTTTACTAAAGCATTAGTAACTTCTAAATCAGCTTTACTTGGTATTACATCTCCACTTGGATGATTGTGTAAGCATATAAAAGAAGAAGCGCTACATAAATAAGCATTTTTAAAAACTTCTCTTGGATGAATTAAACTTTTATCAATTGTTCCCATAAATAATAATTTCCTTTCAATTAATTTTTTCTTAGTATCTAAATATAAAACATAAAAATATTCTTGTTTTAAACCTATAAATAAAGATTTATTAGCTTGATAAATAAGATTAGGATTATTATATTTGATATTATCTAATAAGCTACTTTCTAAATAAATTCTTTTTCCAAGTTCTAAAAGAGCTAATAATTCAATTTTTTTAACCGTTCCAAGCCCTTTAATATTATCAAAAGTATGAATATTAATATCTTTTAAATTCTCTAATTTTTTAACTTTCTTTAACACTTGTAAAGCTATTTCTTTAACCGATACTCCTTTTGTTCCATTTTTTAAAATAATAGCTAATAATTCTTCATTAGATAAATTACTACTTCCATATTTTAATAATCTTTCTCTAGGCCTTTCTGTTAAAGGCATTTCTTTTATCAACATTAAATCACCTCATATATAATATAAGCGGTTTAGAAAATTAACTCTTGATTAGTTAGAATTTCTTGTAAAGTTTCCTTTAGTTTAGAATTATTTTCTTGTTTTAAAAGATTATCATATTCTTTTAATTTAGTTAAAAGTTCACTATTCTTGACAAAATCCGCTCTAATATAAGTATAAATATCTTGATCTTGATACATTTTTTGAATTTTTAAAGCATTATCATAATCAGCAGTGATACCAAGATAAATATAATATTTTTCATCTTCTTCAACTATTTTATAATTTGTTAATTTAGAAGTATTTCCTAAAGCAGCTTCCTTAGAAGTATAAACTCCGTATTGAATATAATATATATTACCATCTTCCTTATAATATTTAGTTCCATTATAATTTTTAAAAATTAAATGACCAAATAAATAGCCTAACAAAGATCCAAATAAAATAACTATTATAATACTTTTTTTCATAAACCTCCTTTATTGTAAGTATATAAAATTAAATCTTAAAATAATGTCGAAAAAAAGAATTAGTAAAAATTAAATTAATAAAAAAAGATTGAGATAAAATTAAAATTTAATTTCATCTCAATCAAGATTTAAATAATATTTTAAATTAATATTAAACGACAACCATTTAAAATTCCTGCATCTTTTAAATTTAAATTAACATCATATATTTGACAAGTATCACTATTCATCAAAGCATGATTATATTTCATTTGATACGCACCTTGACTTAATTCATGAATTGCTTTAACCAAATTAATAATAACATTACCAATTTTTTTACTAGCTGGAATAAATAAATTGTATTTAAGATCAAGTTCTGGAACATAAACTTCCACTAAAACTTTTGAATTCATTTTATAACTCCTCTATTTCATTAATAGTTTGTTCAATCTTTTTTAATTCAGTTGGATTAAAAGTTAATAATTTAACTAAATTATGTTTACCATTAATAACTGTATAACCAAAATCATTAGTAAGTGGTGTTTGTAAAGATCTATCACTGCTTCTTGCTAATTTAATTAAATATTGATTACTAATACCCTCTCCTATCCAAATTGCATATTCTTGATTACTAATTTGTTTAAACCAACTTTCAAATTCAAACTTTTTAAAGTTATCAATACTATCAACAACTACAAAATTTAAAATTGGTAGTTTTTGACACTTATTATAAAGATTAGTTAATAAATTATTTAAATCAAGAGTTAATTTAGATTTTAAACTATTAAAATCATAAATAACAAAAAGCATTGGTTGATACTTACTAATAGAATTAATATCCATACCACTATTTTCATATTCTTGATAAATTTTATCGATATTATCATTAACACTTTTAAACACTTCATCAAAATTATTTTGATATTTAGTAATATATGGATAATTTTCTTTAATATTGTTATTTGGATCTAATAAATAAGTTTTAAATTTTTTAATTTCATTAAATTCTACTAATAATTCTTTAGTAAAAGATAATGTATAATCAATATCATTAGCAATAATTTTATTAAAGAAGTTTTTCTTAAAATCAAATAAACAAATATCTAAATTATCTTTATAAATTCCAATTGGAATATTTTCTAAATTATCTAACTTATCAGCTAATAAATTCATATTTACTTTCTCAGGTAAAACAGGAATCGGAATAGCTTTCGTTTGATACTTAGTTGTTAATTCGATAGCTAATTTTTTAAAGAAAGTACTACTGTCTTCTTTTCTTGATGGATAAGCAGTTTGGAATTCATAGACAGAATCACCTACTTTAACAAGTCCTCTACCAATAGCTTTTGAAGGCGTAATATTAACACGTCCAAAAATAGAATAATAATCTCCCCTATCATTTAATTCTAAGGCTAAACTTAATTTAAAGTTTTGACTTAGCTTATAACGGACAGAATTAGTTCCACTAGCTGTAATAATAAAGTAAATTCCAAAACGTGGACATTCTCTTGTGAACTTGGTTAATAATTCAACGTAATCAGGATAAGTTTCCGTGAAAGAATCAAAACCATTAATCATTACAATAATAGCAGGAATTTCTTTTCCACTACTCTTTTTATATTCATTTATATTTCCACCATAATTTAAGAAAAGTCTTTTACGTTCTTCTAAATAAGTAGCAATTAACTTAAATAAATTTTCTAATTTATCTTTATCATTAATTAAAATAACATCTCCAACATGCGGTAAATTTTTTAAATTTAATAAAGTTTCTGAAGCAAAATCTAAAATATAAAAATTAACATCATTTGGCGAATAAGTTGTAACAGATGAATAAATAATTGTTGTTAAAACTAATTCTTTACCACTTCCAGGAATTCCATAAATAACTGTATTACCTTGATTACTAATTGGTAAAGTTAACAAATATTGACTTTGATTAATTGGATCATCATATTCTCCAATAATTGGATTAAGATACAAATTCTTTTTGTAATTATATTTATTTTTTAAAGCATCAACTTTAATAAAATCAGGAATTCTGTTTAACCATAATTGATTAATCATAATATTTTCTTTATCAGCAATATCATTTAAATAACGAATAATATTAGTAATTTCTTCACCTTGAGGTTTTAAAATATTTGTTTTAACATTATCAATTGTTTTATAAATAGCTCCATAATTATTAATAAAATCCATGGCTGTATCAACTTTTTTAATTCTGAAATCACTTGGATAATAAGGTGCTCCACTCCAAGCACTTTGACCATAATAGAAATATTCATTAAAACCAACTTGTAAATAGAAAGCTCCAATATTTGTAATACTAGCAGCATCATCTCTTTTTAGCATATCCATTGAATCACTTCGATCTTGAACTTTTAAGCAAACTTTAAATCTTGAGTTTGACCAGATTTGATCATTAACAATTCCACTTGGTTTTTGTGTTGCTAAAATTAAATGAACTCCTAAACTACGTCCAATTCTAGCTATTGACATTAATTCATCCATAAACTCAGGTTGTTGCATTTTAAGTTCAGCAAATTCATCACTGATGATAATTAAATGACTCATTGGTTCTTCAACTTGCCCATTACGATACAACTTTTGATATTTATAAATATCAATTGTACTTTCATTTAATTTATCACGTGCTTCATTAAAAACTTTTTGACGACGACGAAGTTCTGAATTTAAACTAGAAAGAGCTCTTCTAATTTCGCTTTGATCAAGGTTTGTGATAATACCTGCTATATGTGGAAGTTTCATTCCAGTATCTTTATTTTCAAAAGCTCCAGCTAATCCTCCACCTTTATAATCAATTAAAACAAAACTAACTTCATTAGGATTATAATTAATAGCCATTGATAAAATATAAGTTATAATGAATTCACTTTTACCAGATCCTGTCATACCTGCAATTAAACCATGTGGTCCATGAACTTTTTCATGAACATCAAGACCTAAAATATCTCCATTTTCATTAATTCCCACAGGGGCATTTAATGATGTAATCGGATTTGAATCACGCCAACGATTAAGAACATTTAATTGTTCAACCCGTCCAACATTATACATTTCTAAAAAAGTATACATTTGCGGTAATTTAAATTTTCCACTTTGTAGTTCAATTGGCACATTAGCAATTTTACTCGTTAAAAGATTCATATTTAACGTATTTAAATCTGCTTTAAATTCTTGCTTAATTCCACTTGTTAAATCAGGTTCTAACATTAAACTATTTTCCTCATGAACATCAATAAAAACCTTAGCTTCATCTGGTAATCTTCTTAAACTTTGATCAATTGTAATAACCGAAAATCCATAATTAACTTCTTCATTTAAAATTTTATCAAGAATTTCAATATTTCGAATATTTTTATAATCATCAGTAATAATAACATAATAAGGCAAATAATCTTTATAATCTTTTTTATTTGAAATATAAGAATTTTCTTTATCAGGATATTTTCGATTAATAAATTCATCTAATAAATAAATAGAAACTTGATTAATTTCTTCTTTATTAGTTGCAAAGAAACGAAAAGTTTTTTGATCATTCCAAACAAAAGGAGTTAATTTTAAATATTCAAAATAAGGAACATTTTCTTCTTTTGTTAAAATAACAATTTTTAAATCTTCATAACTATGATAAGTTATCATTTGTAAAATAAGAGTTTCTAAAAATTGATATCCTATTTTAATATCTGATGTTATAGCCATTACATTTTTTTCTGTTAAAGAAACACTAACTGGAACATCTTCTAATTTTTTCTCGCTACCAGCAACTTCGTATAATAAATTTTTTAAATTATCATCAACCAAAGTAAATCTTTCTTTTTCATAATCAACTTCTACATTAGCCTTGATATCCCCAATTCCTATTCGAAGAGTTAAAAAATCATCATGAGTTATTTTTCTTTCCCATAAATTATTTTGACGTTTTAAAATTGTATCAAAACATTTTTCATTAGTACGATTATTTTCAAGCAAAATAAATTTTTCTTCTTCCATTTTATTTATTATAGCTTGTTCTCTTTCATGAACATAATTAGTATATTTTTCTTGTCTCAATTTTTCTTTTTTCTTATTACTATTCTTTTGCCATACTCTTGAAATTATTGGAATTAATAAAGAGGAAATTAACATAACAACAGTAATAACAATCATTGGTAAAACATCTTTAAAAGAAGCACCACTATCAAGTCTTTGAAAAATATAAAATAAACTCATACTACTACTAGCTGCCATAGTCATAGAAGATGCCATTGTTAAAATAAAAGGCATTCCTTCGGGATCTTGATTTTCAGGAGGTGAATCAATTCTAAATTTTTCTAAAATAATATTCCTTTTAAAACGAGGTTGACGAAAAAAATAATCTTCTTCATCATAAATTTCTAATTCCTCATCTACATCAACACTACTTCTTACTTCTTGTAAACGAATAGCTTTTAATTTAGTATTATTAATTCGTACTTTATTGAAAGGATTATTAATAATCATATAATTACCAAGAACAACAATTCTAAGTCCTAAAATAAAAATAACATCGCCGTTAAAAAGACGTTCTTTTCGAACACTCTTGTTATTTAAATAGACTAAATAAGTATCCGTTAAAACTTCAATATACCAAGCATTATCATAATAAATTTTAATATTTAAAGTTTTTAAAAAACTATTTTGATAAAATATATCAGCTTGATTACTATTAGAAATTAAAATAGATGCATCTAAAACATTAAAAAGAGTTGTATTATCATAAGTTGGTAAGCAATATAAAATATATTTATAATCACTTTTACGATATAAAATCTCACATGAAAAATAATCAGCTAACTCAATACTAGATACAGATTGATTATTAACAATAATAGCAGTATCTACCGTATTATTAAGTAACCATTTACCATTATTTTCTCGAATTGTAATTAAATCAACTTGATTACCATTACTATCAACATCAACAATTTGAAAATCACCATAAATATTATTAGGTAATGTTGTTGTAATAATTCTTTCTTTCTTAAGAATTAATATCTTCATAAAATCCCTCTATTCTAACAAAATTATAACAAAAAATAAAAAGATAAGCAATCAAAATTAAAAGATAATTTTTGTTTTTGATAAAAAAAGAATTTAAATATACTTAAACTCTTTTTCAAATATTAATAATAAAATTTAATTATGATTAACTAACCTTTCTTAAACCATTATCTAAAATTTCTTTTAATAAAACATTATTGTTTTGATATTTCGGAATTTTTCTATTTAAAGAATCTAAAGAATTACCCATATCTTCTTTGTCTATAGCTACTAATCCATCATAAGTCTTAATTTCTGATACTCCCATAGTGTCTCTTGATTCATTTAAAAGAAGATTCAAATGTTTTTTTGCTTCAATATACTTAGAAAATGATTTTTTAATATCTGAAACTAAATCATTTTGATTAGATAATATTTCTAAAAAATCGCTATTTAATTCGTCATAAGCATTTATAGAACAATCTAAAATAGGCTTTAAAATAGAGTTTTCAAAATCGATACAGTCATCGTTAATATTATTTCTTAATATTCTAAGTTTTTCAGATGTATTTGGGAAATTTTTAAGTTTTCCATTAAATTTACTTAAAGTTTCTGCCAATATAAGGGAATTATCTTTAAATTTTTTTATATTGAGATAGTGTTGTTGATAATCGTTTTTATATAATAAAGATTCTTCCCAACTTGAAGCATTTTTACCTAATATTTCCGTATCAAAAATTACTTTTTCTTTATCCCAAAGTCTACTTAAAGCATCGTATGTCATATTGTATCTCCTCCTGTTTCTTGACTAGTTTGAATATTTTGATCACTAGATGTAAGTGAGTTAATTGGAACTAATTGTACTTCATCACCTGCTGGAATAAAATAGGCTTTACCATCAACTGGATCTAATACATTATAAAACTTTATATCATTACTTTCTGTTTCATTTAATACTATATATAAGGTATTTTGATCAGCTATTTTAACAAAATTATTAGTTCCAATATCAGTAGAATTCAACATCATTGTCGGATTTTTTATTTCCAATAAGTTTTCGATTTCAGCATTAAATTCAACACTATCAGTAACTTCTATGTAATAAACTTTATTCGCATCTTTATCGACAATTTTATAATAATATTTATCATCTGATTTGATTATTCCTAAAACAACATAATTACCTGTTAAACTAGCTGGAATACCAGTTGAATTTCCAATAGCTTCATACATTGTAACGATTTTTTTAACCGTAAATGTTCCAACAACAGAAGCAATTATGATTGAAGGTACTTCAGTTGGTTGATTTGGCTTAATCTCTTCAACAGGTGGATTATCATCATTCTTAGGTGGATTATTATTGCCATCATTATTATCAGATGAAGTAATGCCATCATAATTTGAACTTCCTCCTCTATTATTAGATGAATTATTACCACTATTATTATCAGATGAAGTAATGTCATTAATATTAAGATCTTTCAACTTAAGTAGAATATTATAAAAGTAACTATTTGATAATGGAAAAATTGATAAAAGTGTTTGTGGGTTAACCATTCCATTTATAGAATCTTCTAAATTTACATTTTTTTCTACTATACCAATATTTTCAATAATTTCATTTAGTTTTGTTCCCCACGATTTGAGATACAAATCTAACTTATCTTCGAAAGTAGTATTTGTTATTTGCACATTTCTTAGTTTTTCTTTTGTTTTATTATTTAGTAGAAAAAAATCATTTAAAATATTTAATTTTAAATTAATTATTTTCATCAAAATTTCAACAACTGATTTTAAAGAAGATTTTAAATTTTCAACTTCATCTGAGTTATATTCTGATGGTGGTTTTATGTTTTGAGATGTTTGTACTGAAAAATTTCCATCATCTGGTTCTGAACTTGACGTTGATTCTATTAGTGAAGCAGTTTTAGGATTTGATAATGATTCTGTGTTTTGATCTTTTGATATTGTTTCATCTGAAGGTGACTGAGTATCAGTAGTTGAAATTGGTTCTTGATATGATTTTATCTTACTAACAAATAATTCAGCATAATTTGCATTTTCTATATTTATTCTTTCACCACGTTCAACGGGTGCATAATAAATATAACCATCTTCATCATTTTTAAAGATTGCTACATTACCATCTGTTTCAAAATAATTCTCTAAAAAATTCTGATATTCTAATCCTCCACTTCTAATTTGTCCTGAACTAGGTAATATCATAGCTTTGCGACTGTCAACTATACCAGGAACATTTCTTATAACATTGTCAAAGCTCATATCGAATCCACTATTATCAGAACTTCCAAGTCTATAAAATGAAGACACGTCTAAATAAGATTCATCAGCTTGGCTTAAATTTGCCATAATTTCACTCCTTTCCTTTAATTTATAAAAGACACCCTAAAGTGTCTTAAATGACAACTATTGAACATCGATATTATGAGTAGCTGTCTTAAATTTAGTAATTGCATCACTTACTACGCGAACATTATTAGCAATCTTAGTAGC
>CALVPE010000021.1 GCA_944350485.1 uncultured Bacilli bacterium | reverse complement strand
AAATAATTCATATAAATATCACCAGTTACTAAAACTTGATTAGTTTTTCCACTTATAAAGTTTGTGTAAAGTGCATAACTAACTCCAATTGTTAAAGCTAATATTATAGTAATTACTAATATTATTTTTATCTTTTTACTTTTTTCCATATTTCCTCCAACTAAAAAAGTATGATTAAACTTTTTTATCTGATAGTCTAATTAGTAGTTTGAATTTCCCCTAAGTTATACATAAAGTTATGTAAATAACTCAATTAATCAAAATTTTCGAAACATTTTTCAAGCTTAACTTTCTCATAAACTTTACATTTTCTTTTCTAGGACTTATTATAGAAAAACTATATAACAAGGTTAACTACTTTCCTATCTTATGTATTAATACTATAATATTTTTTTTAATTTGACAAGTAATTTTCAAAATTTTATTAATTATTAATTATTCATATTGTTTTTATATAAATTATATTAAAAAAATAGACAAGTTTTAAAAGATTTGTTAAAATTTAAATGTGATGTTATGAAAAAATTTAATATGAAAGATGAAAATTTTACTTGTTCAAAATGTGGCTTTGAAGTATCTAAATTGAATTATACAGCTAGAGATCATTGTCCTCATTGTTTATATTCTTTGCATGTTGATGTAAATCCAGGGGATAGATTAAATAATTGTTGTGGTTTATTAGAACCAATTGGAATAGAAAAGTATAAAGATACTTTTAAAATAATTTATTGCTGTCAAAAATGTAAACAAATCCATAAAAATATTATGGCAAATGATGATAATATGGATTTAATAATTGAATTATCAAAAATAACTAGTCATACATAATAGCAAATTTTTATCTCTTACGTAAACTATTAGTAGATATAAGGAGGTAATATTATGTACTACGGAGGTTATCCAAATTATGCTGGTAATAGTTGTGGTTATCAAGGTGGCAATATAGGTTATATTTATCCAAACTATTGTTATAATAACAATTCAAACTATGCTATTATCATTGTTTTATTTATTTTATTAGTAATAATTATTGGCACTCGCTGGGGAAGATAAAAATAATCTTCCTTTTTTTTAAAAACTATGGTAAAATATACAGGAAGTGGTGATAGTAAATGTTGTTAATGAAAGATATATTGGATGAAAAAGATAAAATTTTAAGAAAAAAAAGTCAAGAAGTTACTTTTCCTTTAAGTTTAGAAGATAAGAAAACAGTAGAAGACATGATTGAATTTTTAACTAATAGTCAAATTGAAGAGAAAGCTTTAGAATATAATTTAAGACCAGGTATGGGACTTGCTGCTGTGCAACTTGGCATTTTAAAAAGATATTTTGTCATTGTTCATGAATATGATGAAGGAAAATTTGATAATTATGTTATTTTTAATCCCAAACTTATTAGTAATTCAGAAGAAATTATTTATGTTGGTGAAGGAGAAGGTTGTTTATCAGTTAATCGAGAAGTATGTGGCATTGTTCCAAGATATGCTAGGGTTACAGTTGAAGGCTATGATATAGATGGAAATAAAATTCGTATTCGAGCAAGAGAGGAATTAGCTATTGCTTTTCAACATGAATTAGATCATTTAGAAGGAATCTTATTTACTGATAAAATAGATAAAAAAGATCCTTTTAAAGGAAAAGATCTTTATAGAGAAATATAACCAAAAGGTTATTTTTTTATTTAATTTTTTTCTTCTTTTTGATAGGAGCAACTAGAACACTTAATTTTTCCTTTCATATCAACAAGCATTTCACCACACTCTGGACAATTTGAACCTATTGGTTTAAACCAATAAGCTGTTTTACAAGTAGGGTAATTATTACAACCATAAAATATTTTTCCTTTTTTGCTATGTTTTTCAATAATTTTCCCATTACAATTTGGACAATCAATAATTACTTCTGGTTTTTTTTCTTCTTTTTTGATATATTTACAATTTGGATAATTACTACAAGCTACAAATTCACCATAACGACCATTTCTAATTACTAAAGGATTACCACATTCGGGGCACATTTCACCTGTTTCTTCTGGTTTTTCTTTTTCTAAACCAGCAAAAGCTTTTTGCAAAGTATCATCAAAAATTTGATAAAAATTGGTTAAGACTTGAATACTATCTAACTTACCATCAGCAATTAAATCTAATTCATTTTCCATATTGGCTGTATATTTAACATTAATAATATTACTGAAATATTCTTGTAATTTATCAGTTACTTGAATACCAATATCAGTTGGTTTAAATTTTTTATCTTCTAAAATAACATAGCCTCGTTCTTTTATATTTGACATAATTGTTGCATAAGTTGAAGGTCTACCAATTCCTAGTTCTTCCATTTCATGAATAAGTTTAGCTTCCGTATAACGTGGTTTTGGTTTAGTTTGATGTTCTTCGTAAATTATTTCTTTACTTAAAATTTCGTGATTTAAATAAGAAGTTAAATCAGGCAAAATTCGATCTTTTGTATCTTCTTCTTGATAAACTTTTAAATAACCATCAAAGGTAACTATAGAACCTGTTGTTTTAAATTTATAATCATTATTATCAAGAATAATAGTTGTTTGTAAAGTTTTGCAATCAGCCATTAAAGAAGCTAATGTTCTTTTATAAATTAATTCATATAATTTATATTCATCGGTTGTTAAATATTTTTTGATACTACTAGGGGTTCTTAAAATACTAGTTGGACGAATAGCTTCATGTGCATCTTGAACATTTTCGGTTTTTTTACTTTTTTTCAAATAACCAACATATTCTTTACCATAGTTTTCTTCAATATAATTAAAAGTTGGAGCAACAAACTCATCACTTAAACGAATAGAATCTGTTCTCATATAAGTAATTAAACCGACTGTCTCTGTTCCAATATCAATACCTTCATATAATTTTTGCGCAACCATCATAGTTTTTTTTGCTGGAAAATTTAATTTTATCGAAGCATCTTGTTGTAAAGTTGAAGTTGTAAAAGGAAATTTACTAGTTCTATTTTTTTCTTTACTTTCAATACTTTTAACAATAAACTCTTTATTTAAAGAATTTAAAATCTTATTAACTTCTTCAAGCGACTTAATTTTCAATTCCTTATCTTGATATTTAAATAAATCAGAACTAAAATTTTGAAAATTAGCTGAAATAGTATAATAAGTTTCACTTTTAAAAGACATTATTTCTCTTTCTCGATCAACAATCAACTTTAGAGCAACACTTTGAACACGACCAGCACTTTTACCGCTAGTTTTTGATTGCATTAAACGACTTAAACGAAAACCAATAATACGATCTAAGAATCTTCTTGTTTCTTGACTTTTGACTAAATTAAAATCGATTTTTCGAGGATTTTTAATTCCATCTAAAACCTTATCTTTAGTAATTTCATAAAACAAAACTCGATCATAATTTTTAATTTTTAAAGTATCAAATAAATGCCAAGAAATAGCTTCTCCCTCTCGATCAGGGTCGGTTGCTAGATATACTTTATCTGCTTCTTCAACTAATTTTTTTAGTCCTTTAATAACTTTACTTTTTCCTTTAATAGGAACATAATTAGGTTTAAAACCATTTTCTATATCAATTCCAAGTCCATATTTACCAGTTGTTGCTAAATCTCTTATATGGCCAATACTAGATACAACTTTATAACTAGAACCTAGATATTTTTCAATTGTTTTACTTTTAGCAGGGGATTCTACTATTACTAAATCCATTTTTTCACCTCTTCATAACTTATACTAAGATTTTAAGTATTTGTCAACCATTTAAAATCATTTTTCTTATTATTCTCGATAATCAACTAAAATAACATCTTCCCCTATCTTACTAATATTTTTATATTCAACTTCAATCTTATTGCTTCCTCGAAATGAAAAAACACCTTTAAATGGTTCAATTAAAAATGATAAAATCACTCCATCTACAGGATCTATTTTACAATCTATTATATTACCAATCTTCTTTCCATCTTCTATGCTAATTACATCTTTGTTTTGAAAATCTGATAAATTCATTATATCACCATTAAAGAATATGTTTTATTTTTATTTAATATCATAATAATCAGCAACGTTAAGAACTATTTCTTGTTTATTTTTCTTATAAAGAGTCATTAAAGTATCACCTATTTGAACTTCATCACCAACTAATTTATTTAAAATAATTCCTACTGTATAATTTATTTTATCTTCTTTGTTAATTCGACCTGCTCCTAAATAACAAGATAACTTGCCAATATTTAAAGCATTAATATTAGTAACAACTCCAGATTTAGAACTTTTAATTTCTTCTTGAAAGTCACTAACTTCTAAAGAATCAATATCTCCACCTTGATATTTTACAAATTCTAAAAATTTATTTAAAGCTTTTTTTTCATCTAAAGATTTTGTTACTTCTATAAGAGCCTCTTTTTTAGAAATATTTTTAGAAATACTAATCATTTCCGAAGCAATATTAAGAGCTAAATCTCTTAAAGGACCATTTTTACCTTTTAAAACATCAAGAGCTTCCATAACTTCTAAAGAATTTCCAATATTAGAACCAAGAGGAATATTCATATCACTTATTTCACAAATAGTTGTTTTTTGATAAAATTTACCTATCCTTTCCATTAAATCTTTTAGTTTTGAAGCTTCTTCAAAAGTTTTTAATAAAGCTCCTTTACCGCATTTAATATCAATGAAAATTTTATCAGCTCCTCCTGCTATTTTTTTGGACATAATACTAGTTGCTATTAGAGGAATTGACTCCGTTGTTCCAGTTACATCTCTTAAACTATAAATAACTTTATCTAAAGGACATAAATTAGATGTTTGAGAAGTAATGGCAAGACCAATATCTTGTAATTCTTGAAGAAATTCTTTTTCAGATAAACTCGTTTTAAAACCTTTAATACTTTCTAATTTATCAATGGTTCCACCTGTTATTCCGAGACCTCTTCCACTCATCTTTGGAACATAAACGCCACAACTTGCAACAAGAGGAGCGATTATTAAAGTTATTTTATCACCTACTCCTCCCGTTGAATGCTTATCTACTTTCACACCATCAAGACATGATAAATCTAATACATCACCACTTTTAATAAAAATATCAACTAAATTAAAAATCTCTTGATCTGTCATTCCATTAATACAAATAGCCATTAGTAAAGAAGACATTTGATAATCTTGAATATTCTTTTTTAAATAATTATTAAAAGCATATTCTAATTCTTCTTTCGTTAATTCTTTATTTAACCTTTTTTTATTTATTATTTCAATTATATTCATCACTTATCACCTATTAACATTATACAAAATTAAAACTAAATATACAATAAACTATAATTTTACTTTTAACTTTTATTAATTTTTTTCTTTACCATAAATAATAAAATTTCAAAGAAAAAAAGAATAATAAATTTTCTTTTATCATTCTAAAGATTTAAATAAATATCTGATTTTTAATATTTTTAAAAATTATTTTTTTGAAAAATCTTCTAACACCTTACTTCTTGCTGTTAAAATAGGTGAAACAGAACCACCAATATGGAAAGTGTAGATAATCTTAGCAAGATATTCGGAACAATCAGCCACTTGAAGCCATGGTTTTTCTAGAGCGTCTTTAGGAATATAGGATAAATTAGTTGCAAATAATTTTGTAAATAAACCTTCTTGATAAGCTTCTTCAAATACTTCTACTCCTTTAGTAAACATAGCATAGCTTGAGAAAAGATAAATTCGTTTAGCTCCTCGTTTTTTTAATTCTCTAGCAACATCTAACATTGATTCTCCACTTGCAATCATATCATCAACAATCATGATATCTTTATTTTTTACATCTTTTCCAATATATTCATGCTCTAAAATAGGATTTTTTCCATCCACAACTTTATATAAATCGCGATGTTTTTCGAAATGACCTCCAAGTTCACATCCTAACATGTTAGCATAAAATCTTGTTCTTTTTAAAGCTCCATTATCAGGAGATACAGCTAGTAAATCCTCATTTTTAACATCTTCCTCAGTTACAAATTTTTCAAGTAAAATATTTGTTGGATAAAAATTATCAAATGAAGAATCAGGAATTGCATTTTGCACATTTGAATCATGAACATCAAAGGTTACAATATTTTTAACCCCTTTTTCAATAAAAGCTTGTAAAGCAACAGCGCAATCAAGAGATTCTCTTCCTTCTCTTTTATGTTGACGTGATGCATATAAAAATGGCATAACTAAAGAAACAGTATTGGCTTGATTACGAATTGCACATAAAACTCTAATAATATCAACATAATGATCATCCGGACTTTTATGATTATAGTAATTATACATCTTATAAGTAATCGAATGATTCATCGGATCTGTTAAAATAAAGATATCTTTTTTACGAACACTTTCTTTTAAAACAACTTTACCCTCACCATTATTAAATCTTACTTCATCAATTGGTACAATTAAATCATTACTAGAACCTAACATCTTTTTTAAATGATCATTGACCTTTTCTCCTAAATCTTTAATATTATCCATTACAATAAGTCTTAAATTATCCATACTACCTCCCTCAAAACTTATCTATTTTAAAAGAAAAAACTACAAAAGTTCATTAGCTTTTTCTTTAAAATCCGCAATTAAATCATTTTTTATTTTATCTTTAACATTTAATTTATTTAAAATATTTAAATTAATATTAACTAAATCATGTAAATTAAAAGGAAAAACATTAAATAATTTACAATATTCATTTAAAATATCAGTATCTAAAATTGTCATATCAATTGTTGTAAAAGTTACTGAAACAAGATTTTTATATAAATCATGCACAAAATGATTTTCTAAACTATCATAAATATTATAAGAACTTTGATAGGTAAGAGGAAATTCCAAAATAATATTATTATTTAAAATAACATTTAAAAAATTATCATGTGGAATTTCCATTATATTATAAATAATTCTTTTTGCATTATAATAAATTTCTTTATTTTGATTAGTTAGTTTTGAATCTAAACATACAATGTATGGTATTTGATCTTTCATAAATTTATCAAATAAAGCTTGATAACTATCTAAATTTTCTTGTTTAGTTTTATTAAAATAAACTCCATTTATCCCTTTATTATAAAATTCATATAAAATATTTAAATCTTCATACATTTCTTCTTTAGTAATTGATGATTCAAGTTGTAAAACCAAATTAAGATTTAAATTACTATTTTTAATAACTTTTAAAATTGTTAAAACAAGATCTCTTTTCTTTAATGATTTAGAAAATAAATCCAAGTTTAAAAATATCTCTCCATAAATTAAGTTATCATTTTTTAATTTTTTAATTAAATCTGTGGTTGCAACTTCTATTCTTTCTAAAGTATTTAAAGCTTTAGCAACTATTTCTTTATAATTATCATAATTTTTTAAACTTGTGTAATCAATTACATCTTCAATTTTTTCATCTAACATATTAGTAAGTTTTAAAATACTATTCTTTTGTATGGAACCAAAATAATCAATATGTAAATCAAGTTTAGGAAATAACTTTAATTGTTCAAATAAAGTCATCTAATCACTTCCTTCGCCTTTATATTATATATGTTTTTTTCTATTTTAACAAGTTATTTTAAGAATTTCTTAATTTTGTAATTGTATCTTGATAATCATTAGAATTCGTAATCGTTGTTCCTGAAACTAAAATATCACAATCTTTTAAGTATTTAGCATTTTCAAAATTAATACCTCCATCAACACTTATTAAAGTATTTAAGTTTTGATTTTTAATTTCATCTTTTAAACGGTTAATCTTAGTTAGAGTTGTTTTTATAAACTCTTGACCAGGAAGTCCAGGATAAACAGCCATAATTAAAACTAAATCAATTTGGTGAAGATATTTAAAAACTAAACTAATATCATCATCAGGATTAATAGCTATTCCAATTTTTAAACCATAATCGTGACATCTTTGAAAACATTTTTCTAAATCATCTTGAATATCTAAATGAAAAATTAAACAAAAAACATTTAAAGTTGCGTATAAATCAATTAATTTTAAAGGATGTAAAACCATAAAATGAACATCTAATCTTTTTCTAGTATAATTACCAATTAAAGATAATTCTTGAAATGACATTGTTTTATTTTTAACATATTTTCCATCCATAACATCAACGTGAATATAATCAACATCTGTTATATTTAGACGAGTTAAGGTATTAGGAATATTTTTACTTCCTAGAAATGAAGCTGATATTTTCATAAATTATTTCCTTTCTGTAAATTCTTTTTTAAAATTTAGATAATTTAAATATCTACTTTCAAGGATTTTTCCATCTCTTACAGCTTGTTTAACTAGACATTCCTCTTCTTTATCATGATTACAATCTTTATAAAGACATGGAAAATTAGCAAATTCAATAAAAGCTTGTTTAACATTTTCAAGATCATAAGCTAAAAACGATAGAGCTGAAAAACCCGGAGTATCTAAAACTTTTATATCATCTATTTCAATTATTTCAATAACTCTTGTTGTATGTTTTCCTCTTCCAAGCGCTAAAGAAATTTCACCTGTTTTAAGATTTAAACTTGGAAAAAGTTTATTTAATAAAGTACTCTTTCCAGATCCTGTTTGACCAATAAAAACCGTGATTTTATTTTTTAAAAGTTTTAAGATTTCTTTTATTTCGGTATTTTCTAAAACAATATAACCTATTTTTTGATAATATTTTAAAGTATCTTGATAATTCAAAAACTCACTATTTGTAAGTAAATCTTTTTTGGTTAAACAAATAATTGGTTTAATTTTATTAATTTCTAATTGCACTAACAATTTATCTAAAAGATTGGTACTAAAATCTGGATTTTTTAAACTTGTTACAATAATTGCCTGATCAATATTACTAACATTTGGTCTAATAATCATATTTTTTCTTGGTAAAATTTTTTCAATAACTTGTTTTTTAGAATCAATTACAACTAAGTCCCCAACTAGGGGAAGATTTTTAGCATGTTTTAAAATTCCCCTTTGGGTACATAAAATTATTTTTTTATCTACTTTAACGTAGAATTGATTACTTATTACTTTAACTACAAGTCCTATCATAAATGCTCCTAATTATCATTTAAAGAATTTTCAGTATCCGTTTCATTGTCTATTGTTTCTTCTTGAAATTTAACAGCATAAGTAATTTTTAAATTAGCTCCTTTAACAATTGGATCACCTGGTTGTCGATCTTGTTTAATGATGGTATTTTCTTTAAATTCTTCAGTTTGTTTTGGAATAAAAGTTACATTAACCCCATATTCATCGCAAAAACTTTGAACTTCTTCTAAGGTCCAATCTTCATCAACAAAGTTTGGATACTCATCAACAATATTTGGAATATATAAGGTTACCTTCTGACCTTTTGAAACTTTGGTACCAACAGCTGGTTCTTGTTTAATAATAGCTTGTTTATCTAAATTTTCATCATTTTCAACATCTATTTTTTCAATTGTAACATTTAAATTATATTTTGTTGTTAGAATGGTTTTAATTTCAATATAATTTTTTCCAGTAAAATCTTCTATTTCATAAACTGTACTTCCTAAAGATTCATAAAGGATAATTGTGGTTCCCTTTTTAACTTTTCTACCAATTGCTGGACTTGTTTTTACAATTAAGCCCGCAGCTATTTTTTCATCACTTACTTGTTCAACTTGAATAGCTACTTCAAAGCCCTTATTTTTCAAGGTATTTTCAGCTTTTTGAACAGTCATCCCACTAACGTTTGGAATAACAATATCTGGTACTTCCGTTATTTTTGGATAAACGATGAAAATACCCACTAATAATAAAACAATAGCAATAAAAATAATTGATAAAATCCAAATCCAAGTGTTTTTATTTTTTTCATCATCTAAAATATTTTCTTCTTTGGTATTAGTTTCTTCCAAATTAGTTCCCTCCAAAAGAACTGTTTTTTTAACTTCTGCTTCATTATCATGTTCCGGATACATAAAAATAATTTTTTTCTCATTTAATCTATCTTCATTTAAACAAGTTAATAAATCATCGTGCATTTGACTAGCTGTTTCATAACGATTTTTAGGATTTTTAGCTGTTGCTCTTAAAATAATATTTTCAACACTTTGAGGAATATTAGAATTTTCTAATCTAACACTTGGAATATCATTTTTCATATGTTTTAAGGCTATTTCAACAGCGTTTTCACCTTTAAAAGGTAATTTGCCGGTTAAAAGTTCATAGAAAAGAATACCCATCGAATAAATATCGCTTTTAATGGTTGCTCCTTTTCCACTAGCTTGTTCTGGTGGTAAGTAATGGACACTTCCCATAACAGAATTTGTTTGAGTTAATTGTGTGCTATTTAGCGCCATAGCAATTCCAAAGTCAGTTATTTTTATTTCTCCATTATCTTGAATTAAAATATTTTGAGGTTTTAAATCCCTGTGAATTATATAAGAGTCATGAGCTTCTTTAATACCATCTGTGATTTGTAACATAATATCAATGGCTTCTGACAAAGATAAATTTCCGCGTTTTTTGATTAATTGTTTTAAAGTCATACCTGAAACATATTCCATAACAATATAATAGGTACCATTATCTTCACCAACATCATACATTTCAACAATGTTAGGATGCGATAAACTAGAAGCTGATAAAGCTTCCCTTTGAAAGCGACGGACGAACTTCTCATCCCCAGCTAAATCACCTCTTAATATTTTGATAGCAACATTTCGATCTAAAATTATATCTTTGGCTAAATAAACATTAGCCATCCCGCCTTCTCCAATACTTTTAATAATTTCATAACGATCATTAATTTTTTGACCTTTAGTTATCAATTCATTCCACCTCTTTATTTCTTTCTAAATCTAAATAAGCTACGGAAATATTATCATTTCCCCCATTATTATTAGCTTTTTGAATTAAACTAACAATTGTTTCTTCGATTTCTAACTGACTATTTAATACATCTTCTATTTTACTAATTTCTAACATATTAGTCAACCCATCGCTAGCTAGTAAAATGCCATCAACAAATGGATCACATTCAAAAATATCCGCTTCTACTTCAACACTAGCTCCAAGAGCTCGCATTAAAACATTTTTCCGAGGATGATCTTTAGCCTCTTCTTCTGTTAATTCACCTGCTTCAACTAATAAATTAACTAAAGAATGATCGACGGTTACTTTAATTAATTTTTTATTATTTCGAACAAAACCACTTGAATCCCCAATATTTGCAAACAATAAATAATCTTTGGTGTATAAAGCTATGACCAAAGTTGTCCCCATTCCAATACTTTCCGTGTGATCTTTTTCATGTTTAAAAATTAAAGAATTTATTTGTGAGACACTATCATTTAACCATAAAATGGCTTTTTCTTTATCAAGATTGTAAAAAGTTTCTTGAAAATGCTTTGCTAAATAAGTTATAGCTATACTAGAAGCTACTTCCCCTGCTCGGTGCCCTCCCATACCATCAGCTACGGCTAACATATATTCATTATTATGATTTTTTAAAATAATAACACTATCTTCATTATGATCTCTTACTTTTCCAACATCTGTTAAATAAAAACTTCTCATGCTAAATTCTCCTTAATTGTTTTAAGCTGTCCACAAGCTGCATTTATTTTTCTACCAAATTCCCTTCTTATAGTAACATTAATATTATTCTTTTTTAAAATATCATAAAACATTAAAATCGTTTCTTTAAAACTTCTTTTATATTCTAAATTATTGGTTTCATTATAAGGAATTAAATTAATATAACAATTTATTCCTTTAACTAAATCAACAAGTTCCAAGGCACATTCTTTAGTATCATTAACTCCGGCTAACATAATATATTCAAAAGTTACTCGGCGATTTGTCTTCATAATGTAGTATTTAATAGCCTTCATTAATTTTTGAAGAGAATAAACTTTATTAATAGGCATTAATTTACTTCTTAAAGTGTCATTTGGAGCATGTAAACTAATAGCTAAATTAACTTGATACGGAAACTCACTAAACTCATATATTTTTGGTACAATTCCACAAGTTGAAACAGTTATATGCCTTGAACCTAAATTTATTCCTTTTGGATGATTAATAATTTCTATAAAATCACAAAAGTTTTGATAATTATCAAAAGGTTCACCAATTCCCATTATTACCACATGACTAATTCTTTCTCCTAAATCTTTTTCAATAGTCATAATTTCTAAAACCATTTCTCCACTTTCAACATTTCTAATCTTTTTAATTCTTCCACTTTCACAAAAAGAACAAGCCATATTACAACCAACTTCACTAGAAATACATAAACTATTCCCATAATCATGTTTCATCAAAACAGCTTCAATTGTGTTACCATCTCTTAGTTTTAATAAATATTTTAAAACATCAACATCTTCTTGTTTTTCTAAAATATCTATTTTATCAAAATAAAAATCCTCTTTTAATTTTAAAATTACTTCCTTTTTCATATTAGAAATACTATCAAAATCATTTATTCTTTTAATATATAACCAATCAAATAATTGTTCAGTACGATATTTCTTTTCAAAAATACTTAAAAAATAATCATTTAATTTTGAAAAAGTCATACTATATATACTCTTCATACAAACACCCAGATTAATTTTATCATAATAAAGAAAAAAAATATACTTAAAAAATAATTATTTAATATCTTTTGACGATTATTTTTTTTTCTAATCTTTTTTTAATATATAAGTTTTTACTTTTTAACAACTTTTTTGACAAATGACCTTGACAAACAATTATAAATAGATTAGTATAGTAGCTACCAATTCGGTTATTAGGCGAATTGGTAGCTAGTATCACACTAGCCAACCCCTTTTTATTCTTTTTATGGGACTGTTCACCAGGGGGGGACAGTTCTTTTTATATACCCTTTTTCCCGTTTTATTATTTTGCCGTGTAATAATAATTTTACATTTTTATTATAGTAAGTTGAAAGAGTAATAATTAAATTTATCTTCAATTATAGCATCAAACATCTCATATTAGTACTTTCATTATCATTAAAAGTTTCAATTGCTACTAAATAATTAATATTATGAAGTAATTTATTAATATCACTTTAATCTTTTAACTTCATAACAACTTTACCTAAATAAAAAAATACTCAAACAAAAAATAAAAATTCTCAACAAAAAAACATTTTTTTCCTTTTTACATCTTCATCTATTTTAATTATAAATTCTTTTTATAAAAGATGCAATTAAACTTTCTTTAAAAAGATAGTTATACTTTAAAAGGTATTTAGATAGTAATTAAATTTAATCAATAAAAAATTTTATTTAAAAAGTATAAAAATATGAAATAAATTATTAAAATCATCAACAGTTAAAAATAACAAAATTATGGTAATAAAATAACAAATTAAATAATAAAATAAAAATAGTAGCATCAAAGTAACATTAAAATAGTCTTTGTTTTTATTACAAAAAATGTTATAATATGCACTAATTGAAAGGGTGGCATTTATGAAAACAGAAAAAAATGATCGAGAACTAATATTTCAAATTATAGAAATCAGTAAGAAAATTTTTAAAATATATTCTAATTTAATTAAATTAGAACAAAATAAATTAAAAGAAAGCCAAGAATACCAAAAGAATTTAAAATATTTAGAAATTTTAAAAGAAATTGAAAATGAATTATATAAAAAAATAAATCTAGATAAATTAAATTATTATTTAAATTATGTTGACCCAAATTTATTTGGAACAATATCTAATTTTGATCTTTTAATTACTGATTTTATGGATTTATACCCTAATAGAAGAGTTTATAATCGATTAAGTAACATTCAAATTAATTGGTTGATTAAAGATTTACAAGAAAATAAAATTGATGAAAATAACGAAGATCAAGATATTATGCTTTCAGTTGCTATTGAAGAAGATTTTAATAAATTATTTTTATATTTTTTAAATTGGTTTATAAATAATGATATTTATAAAATTTATCAAAATGATTTGATAAGAAGAAAATACTTAATGCAATATTTAATATCTAATTTAGAAGATGATTTTCTAAGCAAAAAAACAATGAATAAATTATATCTTTTAAATGAAACCACAGCTGATTTATTTAATTTAGATCACTTAGATGCCACTTTATTAAAAGTTAATTACTATAAAAAAAGAATTAAAAAATATATAATTAAATTATTAGAACTTGAAGATCAAGATTATCAAAATTATAATCAAGTTTTGAATTCTCTCTTATATCAAGCGTTAACAAAGAGTATTTTTGAAATCCTAAATCCTAAAATACATGATATAATTAAAAATGAAAGCGATAATAAAATTAGTAAAAGTATTTTAGAAGAAATTATTCAAAAAAGAAAAATGGATACTAGTATTATAAGTTTAAGATCAGAAAGGATTAGTTTATGAAAGTAGTAAATGATTTTAAAGATTATGAAATAATTGATAGTAGTTTAGGAATGAAGTATGAAAGATGGGGTAATATTTATTTATTAAGGCCTGATCCTTTAGTTATGTGGGATAATGGTAATTTATTTACTAAGAAGTTAGATGCTATTTATTATCGAAGTAGTACCGGTGGTGGTCATTGGGAAAATAAAAGAGAAATTAAACCTTTTGTTATTAATTATAAAGATTTAAAATTTAATATTAAACAAATGGGATTTAAACATACTGGTTTGTTTCCAGAACAAGCTATTAATTGGAATTTATTAAGAGAAAAGATTAAAGGAAAAAAGAATATTCGAGTTTTAAATCTCTTTGCTTACACTGGGGGAGCAAGTCTAGCTTGTTTAAAAGAAGGAGCTAGTGTTGTGCATGTTGATTCTTCAAAAGGAATGATTGAATGGGCTAAAGAAAATGTTAAATTAAACAAATTAGAAGACCTATCTATTCGTTTTATTGTTGATGATGTTTTAAAATTTGTAAAAAGAGAAATAAGACGTGGTAATAAATATGACATTGTTATTATGGATCCTCCAAGTTATGGAAAAGGTGTTAATGGAGAAATTTGGTCATTAGAAAAAGATTTGTTTAATTTGGTAAAACTTACTCAAGAATTATTATCTGATCATCCACTTCTTTTTATGATTAATTCATATTCAGGATTATCGCCTATAATTTTAGAAAATATTTTATCTTTAACAAAGCAAAAAGGAAAAGTATCTTCTTATGAAATAGGTTTACCAATTACAAATAAAAAATTAGTTTTACCATGTGGAATTACAGGAATAATTGAATATGAATAATGTTAAGATTTTATATGAAGATAACCATATTTTAGTTGTTATTAAACCAATTAATGTTTTAAGTCAAAGTGATATTACCAAAGATTTAGATATGCTAACTATTTTAAAAAAATATCTTAAGGAAAAATACCAAAAACCAGGAAACGTTTATTTAGGGCTTGTTCATCGTTTAGATCGACCAACTGGAGGAATCATGGTCTTTGCTAAAACTAGTAAAGCTGCTAGTAGGTTATCAAAACAAATTCTTAATAAAGAATTTAAAAAAAGTTATTTGGCCGTTTTACATGGAAAAGCTCAAAAAAAAGATACTTTAATTGATTATTTAATTAAAGAACAAAACTTATCAAGAGTTACAACTAAAGAAAAAGGTAAATACGCTGAGCTTTCTTATGAATTATTAGAATATAATCAAAAAGAAAATTTATCACTTGTGAAAATAAATCTTAAAACTGGTCGTAATCATCAAATTAGAGTGCAATTTCAAACTCGTAATTTACCTTTATATGGCGATAATCGTTATAATAATGAAAAAAGCAAAAATTTGGGTTTATATGCTTATAAATTAGAATTTATTCATCCAACTACTAAAGAAAATCTCGTATTTAAAAATTATCCTAGTTATTCACCATTTAATAAATTTAAAAACTTAAGTTAAAAATAAAAATATTAATTGTTACTAAAAAAATTTATAAAACAAGAGTATATAATCTAGTGTAAAAATCTAAAAATGCACTAGATTTTAATTTGCTAAAAAAAGAGTAATAATAAATACAAAAATTAACATGAATGATTGTAAAAAAGTGGAAATTTTAATAATATTCTTTAAAATTTTTCATACAAAACACCTTTTATAATACACAAAAAAAGAACAAAATTTTGCCATTTGTTCTTATGATTGTTTTCTGATTTTATAAACAAATTTTTTTATCAATCAAATATATAAATTATAATTTGTCTTTTACTTGCTAGTTCTTTTAATTCTTTTAAAGAATAAAAAATATATCAATATTAAGTTTATTGTTAAATCAAATATATCAACCGTAAATAAGAATAAACTACAAAATATTGATACTACCGTTATTACTAAACGAATTATTATTGGTAAAACACCCTTTTCTTTTGTCATCCAAGTAAAATATGCAAATATCGGTGATACACAAGCAAATATAGTCCAACCTTTAATAAATTTCCAACTATATACAGAGTTTGTCATATGTGCCATTAAATAATAAGTTATTAACATACCAATAGAAAATAGAAAAACATTTATCATTGCTTTCTTTTTATTCTCACTATATATAGATATTAAAGTTCCTAGTAATATCCAAATAGCAAATTCAGAAAATATATTTCCTAATATCTCTGTATGAATATCAAATAATTTTGAAATTATTCCTAATATTGCACCACAAAAAAACATACTTATAGGGTTTAATAATTTATAATTCATCTTTATATACACCTCATTTATTTTATATTATTGTAAATTTTAAAGCAAAATAGTTCTATAATTATTCCATCTTTATATGGTTTTACTTTGTCAATTGCTTCTTTTTCATATTTTTTTCACATATTACCATTTTACAAACTACTAAATATAATTTGCACTAATGCCTATTTTTTTCATTACTTTTTTACTATTTCTATAAAACATACTAGAAATTATCGCAAATAACATTGGTATTACTACATATCCAACTCTATTTAACTTTTTAGTTATTATTATAAATGCTCCAATAAAATCTAATATTGCAAACACAATATATAGTGTTATAAATATCTTCATTTTAATTTTTTCTTTTTTTATATTCATAACTATTGCCCTCTCTTCAAATATAATTTATCTTTTAATTATTTTTCAAAGTAATCATAACTAATTCTGGTCTATGAGATAATAGTATAGAAAATAGAGTATTATCATAATTACTAACTTCTAACTCCTTATCTATAATAGATAAATCTTCTATTAGTATTTCGTTTGCCATTTGTGGATCATTTATTCCTATAATATTTATTTTATTATCTCCTATTTCAATAATATCAGTTTCATTTTCTAAGACTATAACATTTTGTTTTTTAATTTTGTTCTTTAACTTTTCATACTCAACTATTATTATTGACTCGTGATTTCTTGGCACATAATATATTTGAGCAATCTCATTTATATTTTTTATTAAATCAATAGACACATCAATATTAGTGTTTCTTGAATCAATAAAATCTCCTGTAATAACAATCATGTTAGATTTTTCATTCTTAATAGTATCAATTAAGTCTTTATTCAATTTTTTTGTCTTAGAATTATGATGGTCTGATATTTGAACAATTTTAAAATTATTAAATTCTTTTGGAATTTTATTACTTACTATATCATAATTTGAAACTTCTAAATGTATATTCTTATAAAAAATATGTATTACTATTATAATAATTAAAATAATACTTAAAATTATTATTTTTTTGTTCCCATATCTTTCTCCATTTCTAAATAATGTTTTATAAAAAAATAGAAAATAGTTAAAGATAACAATTAAATATTTCTTAATTTTTTATTCTTATTGAAAACTTACTATTTTTTGAACTTCTAAATTTCAACCTATTTAAATTAAGGCTACTTTTATATTGATATTAACACAAATGCTTTTCTCTATTTTTTATTACTTATTTTGATAATAATAGACTTCTAATCGTTACAAATATACCAACAATTATAAATATTAGTGGAATTAATATCCAAAAATTCATTACCTTTATTGTTTCAATTAGCGAAGATGTCATTTCACTTTGCATTAGTATGATGCCAATACCTATAATAATAAATATTATTCCAACATATGTTCCTATAACATCAATTTTTATTTTATCAAATATTCCTTTTACTTGTAAAAAGATTAATACAAATACCGTTCCTCCAAGAACAAAGAAAGCTCCAAAATAAATTAATCCTTTATTTCTATTCATTCCAACTAAAACTGCTTCACTAGAATTACTAGGATTATATTTTATCTTTCTAGTGCTATTTATATCAGGAATGTACCCTTTTCATAATCACTTTTAATAGTATATTCCTTATCGTTTACTGTATAAGTGTATATTAATCTATATATCGTATATGTTTTAGTTTTATTATGTTCCAATTTCTCATTTGAATAAAATATTTAATAATCTTTAAAATAACTCGTTGTAATAAGATAACCTTTTGTAGTTCTATTAATACCATAAGTATCCTTAATACCAAGAATTAAACAAAAAAATGAGGCCAAATTAATGGCCTCTTCAGGGGGCCGAAAAAATACAATTCAGTTGTAATTTATTACGATTAAATCGTTATATCTTGCAAATAAGTTGTAATAACTTGCAATTTTCTTTAGTAATAATTTTTAAATATCGACTGGTTCGTAATTTTATTATTTTATAATAACAAAATGGTACCTAAATACACTTCTAATAAACCTTTACAATACTTGAAATCAATGTTTATAAGGGTTTGCAAAAATTATCTACTCTCTTCAGGTTGTTCGCAAACTAAGTTTTCAACAAAAAAGAGTTGAATTACTCTTTAACTTCACTATTTTTATTACTCAAAAGATTACCTATAGATATTTTTCTTTTTTCTAAGCTTCTTTTATAAATTTCATCTTCGAGTATTATTTCAATAGCACTTTTTAACAAATCAAATTGTTCTTTACATTGTTCTTCTGTCAAATTATGAATTCCATCACTCAATAATGTATATAAAACATTGTAACCTGTATTATTTAATATTTCATTTAATAAACCTTCTTTTACAAGTTGTTTTATTTGTTCTTTTACTTTTTTACCAGTAAAATCTGTACTACTTTTTTTTATTGCTTTTGCGATTAACGATTCAAAAACACGTCTTAAATATACAAAAGAAGCAATATTTAAATTATTATCTTGTGATTTTATTGACAACATATAATATGTTCTTTCGTTGTCGTCTAGTATTTTAAATATATCATCATTTATTTTCTGACTAAAATACCTAGGCCATGGATACTGCCCAACTTTTATTAATTCGCCATTTCCAAGAGTTTCAAAAATCATTTTAAACTTATGATTGAATTCACAAGAAAAATTATATATCAATAATTCATTTTTTTCTTGAAATATTCCTCTTTCTCGATCACTTCCTAGTCTATTTAAATAATATCCCGTGTTATGAGAATCATCACACTTAAACACTCTTTTTTCTTTACAAATAGGACAATATAATTCTACTTTTATGACCTTATGAACATCTGGAAACAAATAATTAATATCGCCTTTATCTATGGTTATATTGGTTCCAATTGGATCTAAAATTAATTTTTCGTTTATTACTTTGTTATTCATTCAAAATCCCCCTATAATATTTAATTAATATTTCACATTTAATTCTTCAAGAATTTCCTTATATTTTTCTGTTGGAAAAAGTATCGGCATTACTTCTTCTATTACCTTTTTATTTTTTATTATCTTTTTCCAATTTTTAACTGGAACAAATTCTAATAATTCATTTTTTGTTTCTTCCCAATTTTCTTCAAAATTTAATTCAATCTTATTATCTTGAGAGGTTTTCCACAATATTAAATATTCTTCCATTTCATCCCAAATTTTTACTTTATCTAAGTAATCAGTAAATTCCGAACCATAAAACAAAAACATGTCGACATTGCTTCTATGTGTTACAGATATTTGATTTTCATAATATCTTTTATTTTTAGTTAATGAATTATCAACAAACCACATTCCAGCATTAATATGCTTATTAGGATATTTTTCTTTTAAATATTCTATTTTTTTAACAAAATTTTCAAATTGACCTCTTTTTTTAGTTGAATCGTGATCATCTCTCATTTTTTGTTCAATCATAAAAATCTTATCGTCATATTCAAATAATTGATCAAATAATATATCTTCATCATTATATACAGCTCTTTTTGGTAAATTAACATAGTAATGTCCTAGATATTCCGTTATTATATCTTCAATAAAATCACCAAAAGAGATTTCATGAGATTGAGTAATATTTTGTATAAGTTTCAATTCTGGTGAGGTAGGCCTAAATATACCAACATATCTATCAGGATTAGAAGCAACTTTATTAATCAAATCTGCCTTCGCATTCTTATACACTGTTTTTTCTAATTCTGATTTAAAATAATCATAATCAATTATATTAGTCATTTTTTTCCTCCTTACTTATGTATTCATATCGTAAACTATCTAGAGTATCAATACCGTTATCATTTATATAGAAATAATCCCATCCATTGTTATTTGTTAATCCTAAATATTTAGCAGACATTTTATGAATTGAGAGAACTTCTTCACCATCAGTAACATGTCCATCTTCACAAATGGTGCATATTTTCTCGCCTTTTTTGTTATATAGTTGTTGTCCTGCTTTAAGGTATTTCTTATCAACCAATTTCTTCATCGGCACCTTTGGTGGTTTTACTTCTAAAGAAAGATTTGAAACTTCATCCATTAAAGTTTCTACAGCATCAATTCTACTTTGTGCAGCTTTATTGTATTCTCTTTCTCTTTCTATACCAATCCATTTACGTCCTAAAAGTTTAGCAATAGCTCCAGTAGTCCCTGTTCCAAAGAATGGATCTAAAACTATATCTCCTGGTTTTGATGTTGATAAGATAACCTTATATAATAATTTTTCTGGTTTTTGTGTCGAATGTATTTTCTTGCCATCCTCACCTTTTAGTCGTTCATTACCTATGCAAATTCCTATATCCCAAACACTTTTATCTTGTTTATTATCATTTAAATGTTTCATTGTTTTATAATTAAATGTGTATTTAGATTTTTTTGATTTGCAGCACCAAATAAGTGTTTCATGTGAATTCTGATATCTAGTACCAGCAAAATTGGGAGCAGCATTTGGTTTGGACCATACTATATCATTTAAAATCCAATAATCTAAATTTTGCATAATATATCCCAATCTATATATATTTTGAAATGAACCGATCACCCAAATTGAACCATCTTTTTTTAATACACGTTTACATTCTTTCAACCATTCAAAACAAAATTTATCATATTCATTATAATCAGAAAATTTATCCCATTCATCTTCTACTCCATTAAATTTAGAGCCATCTGTTCTATGTAATTCTCCCTCTGTTTGCATAAAATATGGAGGATCCGCAAAAATCAAATCTATCGTTTCATCTTCTATTTTTTTTAATTCTTCAATTGTATCTCCACATATTATTGTATTTGTAATTTTATCTATATCATAAAATTCTGTTTTAGTATCTTTTGTCATAACTTCACCTTCATATAAATTATATCATATTTTTTAAAAAAATCCTAGGTATCAAGCATTTTTTTATTTTTTCAACCGATACATCCCCAAGAGAACAAAAAACGCCTTTTTTTCTATTTAGAGCCAGTATTTATAACGGTTTGATAAACTTAACTTTTTATATTTAGATACTTTAGGTACCAGAAAAAGTATCTAAATTGTACCTAAAATGTACCTAATACAACTGAGTTGTAAATTCGCAAACCCTTATAAACATTGACTTTATAAGGCATAAAACAAAAAAAATGACGGACTTTCGTCCGTCTTCAGGGGGTTTTGGTTGAATATGCACTCACTAATTCCGTAAGTACATGTATGGTTTAACCATACATTTAAATCTTATTATAAAATGAACTTTTAGTCAATAGAAGTTTTAAAAATTGACATATGTT
>CALVPE010000020.1 GCA_944350485.1 uncultured Bacilli bacterium | reverse complement strand
CTTATGTTAGAAAGTATTAAAGTATATGTTGATTCAAAAGAAATTACTATAAAAAAAGGAATAACGCTTTTAGAATTAAGTAAAATGTATGATGATGAATTTTTACATCGAATCTTAATTGCTAAAGTTGATGGGGAATACCGTGAGTTAAATGATCCAATTAATAAAACTTGTTATATTGAGTTTTTAACTTTAACAGAAAGGTATGCTAATCGGGTTTATTTAAATGGTTTAGTTTATTTGACTAATTATTGTTTTCATGAGTTGTATTCTAAAAAAGGTTATTTATTAACTAGATATTCAGCTGATAAAGGTTTATATATGGAAGCTACATGTCCTTTAACAAAAGATATGGTTAAAGAATTGGAAGATAAAATGTATGAAGTTGTTAAAAATAATTTAAAAATCCATAAAGTAACTATTTTAAGAGATGATGCTATTAATTATTTTAATGAAGTTGGCGATATAAAAAAAGCTGGGCTTCTTGAATATATGACAAATACTTATGTAAATTTATATCGAATGGGAAATAGTTATAATTATATGTTTAGTCTAATGCCAAGTGAAACTTCTTGTTTAAATGAATTTAAACTTACATATTTAAATGAGGATGGTTTTGTTCTTAGATTTCCAACTGTTTACACGGAAGGAGAAATACCTAAATATAAGCATCATACTCGTTTATTTGAAGTTTTTAAAAGTTCAAAAGAATGGTGTCGTTTGATGAATTTAGAAACTTCAGTAGATTTAAATAATATTATATCAACTGGAACTTCTTCGGATTTAATTAAAATAACAGAAACTTTATATAGTAATAGATTATTAGAAATAGCTAAAAACATTTCAAGTTCTAAAAAAATTAAAATAGTTTTAATAGCTGGTCCTTCTTCAAGTGGTAAAACAACAACGACTAAAAAACTAGCTATGTATTTGAAAAGTTTTGGTTTAAAACCAAAAATTATTTCGATGGATGATTTTTTTGTTGAAAGAGAAGATACTCCAAAAAATGCCAATGGAGATTATGATTTTGAATGTTTAGAAGCAGTTGACTTGAATTTATTTAATAAAACAATGGATAAATTACTAAAAGGTGAAGAAGTGTTGATGCCAACTTTTAATTTTATTACTGGTAAAAAAGAATATCATAATTGTATGAAATTGCATAAAGAAGATATATTATTAATTGAAGGAATTCATTGTTTAAATCCAAGTATTTTGGATAATATTGAAGCAAGTCGCAAAATAAAAATTTATTTATCAGCTTTAACAGAAATTAATATTGATGAAGATAATAGAATATCTACAACTGATAATCGTTTAATTAGAAGATTAATTAGAGATTTTTATACAAGAGGATACGAACCAGTTGAAACTTTAGAAGTTTGGGATAATGTTAGACTTGGTGAAGAAAAGTATATTTTTCCTTATCAAGATGAAGCTGATATTGTTGTAAATACTGGTCTTGTTTATGAATTTCCTGTTTTAAAGGTTTATGCTTTACCACTTCTTTATATGGTTAAAAAAGATAGTCCTTATTATGAGGATGCGAAAAGATTGATTAGACTTTTAGAAATCTTTTTGCCTGTACCAAGTGAAAATGTTCCAAATGATTCTATTTTAAGAGAGTTTATAGGGGGAAGTTATTTTAAGTAGAAAATATATTTATAAAAAATAAAAAAATTAGAAAAGGAGATAAGATATGAAAGTAGCAATTAATGGTTTTGGAAGAATAGGAAGATTAGTTTTTCGTTTAATGGAGGATACTGATTTAGAAGTTGTTGCAATTAATGATTTAACAGATTCTAAACAGTTAGCTTATTTACTTAAATATGATACTAATCATGGTAATTATAAGATAGATGATATTAGTTATGATGAGGAAAATATTATTATTGGTAATAAAAAAATTAGAATTTACAAAGAAATGGATCCTAATAATTTGCCTTGGGATGAGTTAGAAGTAAATACTGTATTTGAATGTACAGGACATTTTACAAGTTATGAAAAAGCTTTAGCTCATATAAATGCAGGAGCTAAACATGTTATTGTCTCAGCACCTTGTAAAGGAGATGTTAAGACTATTGTTTATAATGTTAATGAAGATATTTTATCTGGTGATGAGGATGTTATTTCGGCAGCTAGTTGTACAACTAATTGCTTAGCACCTGTTTTAAATGTTATTGAAAAAAATTATGATATTAATTCGGGTTATATGACAACAGTACATGCTTATACAAATGATCAAGTAACTTTAGATGTTGCCCATAAAAAAGGAATAGAAGCAAGACGTGGTAGAGCTTGTGCTGCTAATATTGTTCCAACTTCAACCGGAGCAGCTAGTGCAATTGGTAACGTTATTCCAAGTTTAAAAGGAAAAATGAAAGGAATTGCTTTAAGAGTACCAGTTGCAACCGGATCAGTTGTAGATTTAGTTTTAAATTTAAAACAAAAGGTAACGGTTGAAGAAATAAATAAATTATTTGAAAAAAATCAAAATGAGACTATTAAAATAACTTATGATCCAATCGTTTCTAGTGATGTTATTTCATCTCACTATGGAGCAGTCGTTGACGGGTTATCTACTGATGTTTTAGATACTAAAGACGGACAACTTGTAAAAATTATAGCTTGGTATGATAACGAAATGGGTTATTCTGCTCAAATGGTTAGAACAGCTTTATACTTTGCTAGTAAGGAGTAAAAATGGATACCATTTTATACTTTTTTCGTGATCAAATCATTAGTGTTCATTATTTTATTTATGCATTTGTTATTTTAATTTTAATCTTTGCTATAATCGGTTACTTATATAAACAAAAATATGCTAAAGTAGAAATTAAATTAGCAACAAGTCAAGCAAATGTTTCAAAAGCAATTGAAAATAAAAGTAATATTAAATTAGATCGGAAAAATGCTAAAAAGTTAGCCAAAGCTCAAAAAAAACAAGCTAAATTAAATAATAAAAAAAATCTTAAAAATGAACATGTGGAAACTATATCATTAACTACTAATCCAAATAATCAAGGTATTAAACCATCAATTCTAGATAAAAATTTAGTTAATAGTCAACAATTTGTAAATGAAAGTAAGACTATAACACCAATTATTCAACAATCAAAAATAGAAATGATGCCTCAAGCACCAATTCAACCAGTTACTAAAAATTTAGACATTAATAATCAAAGTAAAGATTCACCAGTTGTAAATATTTCAAAAATTCAAGCAACAACTTCAGTGCAACAGGAACCAGTTTTTAATCAACCAATACCGGAAGTTAAATATAATACAAATACAAATACAAATTTCCAACCAGTCAATTCAAATCCAAATAATGATACTTCGGTTCAAACAATTCCAGAACTTAATATTAATCGAGTAAAATAAAAATTTGTAATTAATTGTAAAATTTCAATAATTATCATTAAAAATATATATTACTATCGATTTAGATTCTAAAGCTGATTATGATATAATAAAAAAGTGTTTTAATTTGTTTATTAAAAAAAGGATAAAATAGATTAAAAAAAAATAAGGATGTAAAGGTATTACAATCGTATTAATTTTTTACAAAATTAAAATAGTTAATTATCAAAGCAAGTACTTATTAGTTTAGGTACTTACTTTATTTTTTATTATCATTATTTTTTACTATTAATGTTGTATTTAAATATTAGTAACTTAATTTACTTATTTTTACCGAAAAAATAGTCGAAAAAGATGACAGAGGAAAAAAAAAATGCTACAATATTCTATATAATTTAAATTATGAAGCTATGATTTATTTATAAATATTTATATAGGTGGTGAAATATGGAATTTATTAGATTTAATGGTGTTACTAAACAATATAAAAATGGAGTAGTTGCTATTTATGATTTAAATTTAAGTATTGAAAAAGGTGATTTTTGCTTTGTGATAGGAGGATCAGGATCTGGAAAAAGTACTCTAATTAAAATGCTGTATCGTGAAGAAAAACCTACTAAGGGAGAAATAATTTTAGGAGGGCTTCGTGTTAATAGATTAAGAAATTCTAATGTTTATAAATTAAGAAGAAAACTTGGTATTGTTTTTCAAGATTATCGTTTACTTCCAAAATCAAACGTTTATGAAAATGTTGCTTTTGCTCTTGAAGCTATTGGGGTTAAAAAAAGTGAAATTCGTCCAAAAGTTTTAAAAGCTATTGAGTTAGTTGGTTTAAAAAGTAAACTAAGGGATTATCCTGATAATTTATCGGGTGGAGAACAACAAAGAGTGGCAATTGCGAGAGCTATTGTGAATGAACCTAAATTATTAATATGTGATGAACCAACTGGTAACTTAGATCCTGTTATGAGTAAAGAAATTGTTGAGTTACTGGCCGATATTAATAAAAAAGAAGGGACAACAGTTATTATGGTAACTCATGATAAAACAATAGTTAATAGTATGAAAAAACATGTAATTGCTCTTAAAGATGGACACTTATTTAAAGATTATAAGGAGGGTGAATACATAGATGAAATTCTTTAGAATTTTAGGAAGAAGTATTAGAGACGCTTTTAAAAGTGTAGGAAGAAATTTTTCTTTATCACTTGCTAGTATTTCTTGTATTATTATAACTTTAATTATTGTTGCAACTTCTATTGTTGTTAGTTACAATGTTGATAATTTTTCATCAGAATTAAAAAAGGATTTAACAATTGTTGCTTTTGTTTCTAATGAAGTTGATGAAATGGATTTAGCTAAGTTAAAGATTGATATTGAAAGTATTAGTAATGTTGAAAAGGTAACATTTAAAAGTAAAACTGATATAAAAGAAGAAATGATGAATGAAGATGATTCTTTTAAAAATGCTATGAGTGAATGGGATGAAGAAGAAAATCCTTTACAGCATACTTATTTAATTAAAGTTGATGATATTGAGAAAATTGGAGAAACTGCCACTGCTATTAAAAACTTAGATAATATTGATGTTGTTAAATATGGAGAAGGTATGGTTGATCAGTTAGTAACGGTTTTTAAAGTTATTCAAAATGTTTCAATTATTGCTGTGGTAGCTTTAATTTTAATGACAATGTTTTTAATAGTTAATACTATTAAATTAACAATTTTTTCAAGAAAAAGAGAAATATCAATTATGAGGTTAGTTGGGGCTAGTAACTTTGCTATTAAATTACCATTTGTTGTAGAAGGCATGATTTTAGGACTTATTGGATCAATTATTCCAGTCTTTATAACTATTTATGGTTACTATGCTTTATATAATTATTTTGGTGGTAAATTATTTACAGACTTAATTAAATTAGTAAAACCAGAACCATTTATTTATGTTGCATCTCTTGTTATAATTGGTATAGGTATTTTAGTTGGTATGATAGGATCAGGTAGAGCTGTTCGTAAATATCTAAAAGTGTAAATAGGAAATCTAACTATTAAATATTGTTCTATAAAGGCATAAATTAATAGATAAAAAAGTATTTATCAAAAAAATGTAAAGTTAAAAATAAAAATTAGAAAGATAAATTTAACATGTTTTAAATAAATTAGAAGTTTATTTAAAACATGTTTTTTAGTTTTAGTGATAATAAATAAGGATTTATTTTAATTGATTAATAATATAATCTTTAAATATTAAAAAAGACAAAATTTTAGATAAGAATTAATAAATTTAGAAAACAATATTGCAATAAAGTAATTTAAAATAATTAGCACTCTCTATTGACAAGTGCTAAAAAATGAGTATAATTAGTATTGAAATATGAGATTAGGTCATATTATAAGTAAAGGGGTGATACTATGTATCAAAATAATAATGAAGAAAAAGAAAATGTTTTAGAAAAATACGGTCGTGATATTACACTCGATGCCAAAAATGGAAAAATTGATCCGGTCATTGGTCGTGATGAAGAAATTCGTGGGATTACTCGTATTCTATCAAGAAAAACTAAAAATAATCCTGTGTTAATTGGGGAACCGGGTGTTGGAAAAACGGCGATTGTGGAAGGACTTGCTAATCGCATTATCTCAGGTGATGTTCCTAATAGTTTAAAAGATAAAAAAATTTGGGAACTTGATTTAGCTAGTTTAATAGCAGGTGCTAAGTATCGTGGTGAATTTGAAGAACGTTTAAAAAATGTTTTAAATGAAATTAAGAAAAGTGAAGGTAATATTATCATGTTTATTGATGAAATTCACATGATTGTTGGTTCATCAGCTGAAGGTGCCATGGATACTTCAAATATTTTAAAACCAATGCTTGCTCGCGGAGAAATTCATGTTATAGGTGCTACAACTTTAAATGAATATCGTAAATATATTGAAAAAGATGGTGCCTTAGAAAGACGTTTTCAAAAAATTAAAGTTAGCGAACCTACTGTTTTAGATACAATTACAATTTTAAGAGGATTAAAAGAACGATTTGAAATACACCATGGTGTTTCTATTACAGATAAAGCATTAGTAGCAGCGGCCACTTTATCAAATCGATATATCACAGATCGTTATTTGCCAGATAAAGCTATTGATTTAGTTGATGAAGCTTGTGCTACTATTCGTGTTCAAATGGATTCTGTTCCTGTTGAACTTGATACTGTTACAAGGAACATTTTATCACTTGAAATTGAAAAACAAGCAATTAAAAAAGAAAAAGATGAATTATCAAAAAAAAGACTTGAAGAAATCGAGAGAAATCTTGTTGAATTAAAAGGAAAAGAAGCTAAACTTAAAGAGGCTTGGAATCGTGAAAAATCAATTAATGATAAAATTAAAGCTAAGAAAAAAGAACTTGAAAATGCCAAATTTACTTTACAAACAGCTGAAAATAAATATGATTTAGAAACAGCTGCAAGGTATAGACATGGAGAAATTCCCCGTCTTGAAAAAGAGTTAGAAGAATTAAATAATTTAGAGAAAAATCGTCTTTTAAGTGATACAGTTAATGAAGAAGATATAGCTTATGTAATTTCGAAATTAACTAACATTCCACTTACAAAATTAGTTGCCTCTGAAAAGGAAAAACTTTTAAATTTATACGATAATATGAAAAAAAATGTTATTGGGCAAGATGAAGCCTTAAAGCTTGTAAGTGATAGTATTATTAAAAGTCGAAGTGGAATAAAGGATCCTAATCGACCTATTGGTTCATTTATCTTTTTAGGTCCAACAGGGGTTGGAAAAACTGAAGTAGCTAAAACTTTAGCTTTAGAATTATTTGATGATAAAAGTCATATTGTTAGAATTGATATGAGTGAATATATGGAAAAATTTAGCGTTTCTCGTTTAATAGGATCACCTCCAGGTTATATTGGTTATGAAGAAGGAGGACAATTAACAGAAGCAGTTAGACGTAATCCTTATAGTATTGTTTTATTTGATGAAATTGAAAAAGCTCATCCAGAAGTGTTAAATTTATTACTACAAATATTAGATGATGGGCGTATAACGGATTCCAATGGTCATACCGTTGATTTTAAAAATACTATTATTATTATGACAAGTAATTTAGGTTCAGAATATGCTCTTAATCATCAAAATGATTTAGTTATAAAAGAGCTTCAAAGTACTTTTAAACCAGAGTTTATTAATAGAATTGATGAAATAATTATATTTAATCCTTTAAAAAAAGATGTAATTTATCAAATACTTGATAAAATTATAAACGAAATTGAAGTCAGATTAATTGATAAAAATATTAAAATTAAATTAACTAAAGAAGCTCGTGATTATTTAGTAGAAATTGGTTATGATGTAAATTATGGAGCTAGACCTTTAAAAAGAGTAGTTTCACGAACTATTGAAACAATGTTAGCTGGTAAAATTATAAGTGGTGAAATTCATTATGGAGAAACAGTTACTTTTGATTATCAAAATAATGAATTAGTACTTAAATAGTTAAAATTAATTAATTTAAATAGACAATAATTTATTAAAATAGTAATAATTATTGTCTTTTTTCATAAAATCAATATTTAATTTAAAAAAATTAAATTTAAATAGTGATTGTATATAAATTAAAAGAATTGGTTATTTTAATAATGGTGATTATCTTGAATGAAATATTATTAATGTCTTTTAAAGGTAGTATAGCAGTTATTTATTTATTTTTAGTAATTAAAGTACTTGGTAAAAAACAAATTAGTGAATTAAATATATTTGATTATATAATTGGCTTATCTCTTGGTAATATTGCTGCCGAAATGACAGTAAATAAGGATATTTCTATTACAGGTGGACTAGTTTCTATGAGCATTTATGGTTTATTTTCCTTGTTTGTTTCTTATATTACAGCTAAAAGCATCTTAGCAAGAAGATTTATAACCGGTTATCCTGTTGTTTTAATAAGTAATGGAAAAATCAGTAAAGAACAGTTACAAAAATGTAAAATTGATATTAATGATTTATTACAAGATGCTAGAGAAAATGGATATTTTGATATAACTGAAATTAATTATGCCGTTATGGAACCAAGTGGAAAAATTAGTTTTTTACCAAAAGCTAAATATAAACCAGCTACTTTAAATGATTTAAAAATTAAAACAAGTGAGAGTAGTTTAACTGCTAATCTTGTAATCGATGGAAACATTATGAAAGATAATCTTAAAATAATTGGTCATGATGAAAAATGGCTTTTTAAAAGATTAGAAAAAGAAGGATATTACGAAATAGAAAAATTATTATTAGTAACTTGTGATAATCAAGAACGAATAAAAGTTTATAAAATGGGAGAAAAATTTGAAAATAGTGTTCTTGAATAAAATAATATTAAATTTATTAAATAAATTTTTATTTTAAAATTATTTATAGTAACTAGATAAATGGCAGTTATCGATCGCTTTTGTATATATAAATTAAAATTGGTTGATAACTAGTTTTTTTTTATAATGACAAAAGTCACAGTATCATAGTATAATATTAAGCAATTTATAGTATAATTTTAAAATTAAAAATAAGTTAATAAAAATTTACAAAAACGTAATTTTTATAGAAAAAATTTCAAATAATCTTTTTTTTTATCAAATCAAAAAAATTCTTGTTTTTTCAAATTAACTATGATATATTATGTACGAAGTAATTAGTTACTTTAAACTTCTTGGCTTATTTTAAGTCCATTAGACCAAAAGGAGGTGTAATAATATGCGTAATTATGAACTTATGTTTGTTGTAAGACCAACTCTTGAAGAAGAGGGAACTTTAGCGCTTTTAACAAATATTAAAAACATTCTTAATGAACAAAAAGTAAATATCGTGTCTGAAAAAAATATGGGAAGACGTGAACTTGCTTATGAAGTAAAAGGATTTAAGAATGGTAATTACTTTTTATTAAACGTTGAAGCAACACCAGAAGCAGTTAAAGAATTTGATCGTGTTGCTAACATTAATGAAGATATCATAAGACATATCGTAGTTAAAGTAGAAAAATAGGAGTAATTTATGAATAAAGTATTTTTAGTAGGTAGATTAACAAGGGATTTTGATTTAAGATATGGTGCTAATAATATGGCTGTTGCTCGTACTTCATTGGCAGTTGATCGTCCGTTTACAGGACAAGGTGGGGAACGTGGAGCAGATTTTATTAGTATTGTAGCCTTTGGTAATCGTGCTGAAACAATGAAAAAGTATTTAGTTAAAGGAAGTCAAATTGCTATTAGTGGTCGTATTCAAACAGGATCTTATGATGCAAATGATGGAAGAAAAGTTTATACAACTGATGTTATTATTGATGAATTTCAATTTTTAGATTCAAGAGGAAGTAGAACAGAAGAAAGTGGACTAAGTATTGTTCAACCAACTAGTCCAGTTAATGATGTTACTCCTTATGATTTTGGAGAAAATAACACAGTAACTAGTATAGAAACTGATCCATTTAAAGATTTTGGCGATAAAATTGAGATAAACGATAGCGATTTACCTTTCTAGTTAGGAGGATAAAATGGCAGAATTTTATAGAAAAAAGAAAAAAGTATGTTTTATGTGTACAACTGGTCGAGATATTAATTATAAAGATATTGATATTTTAAAAAAATATATCAATGATAAAGGAAAAATCTTACCACGTCGTGTAACAGGAGCATGTGCTAAACATCAAAGACATATTGCTGAACAAATCAGAATAGCTCGTGCAATTGCATTACTTCCATATACAAATAAGTAAAAAAAATACATAATGCTAAGTTATGTATTTTTTTAATACTTTTTTTTTCCTTTATAAAGTGGTATAATACTAATATCTTATTGGAGGTTTTATGCAAGTTATATTTTTAAAAGATTTAAAAAACCAAGGAAAAAAAGGAGAAATTAAAGAAGTTAGTGATGGCTATGCAATAAACTTTTTAATTAAAAAAGGCTATGCTTTAAAAAAAACTGAGGGAAGTTTAAATAAATTAAATGAAGAGATTAAAGAAAATAATGAGTTAGATAAAAAAAATCGAGAACTTGCTTTAAAAACTAAAGAAAAGTTAGATTGTTTGGTTCTTAATTTTAAAGTTAAAGAAAGTCAAGGTCGTATGTTTGGAAGTATTAGTACAAAACAAATTAAAGAAGAACTTGATAAATTAGGTTTTTCATTTAATAAAAAACAAATAGAAAATAAAATTATTAATACCTTAGGTTATCATAATCTAAATCTTAATTTATATAAAGATATAGTAGCAACTATTAAAATTCATACGGAGGGAATTTAAAATAATTATGCAATAAGAAGGAAGTGATGATTTAGAATGAAAAGGAGCATTCCCAATAGTTTAGAAGCTGAACAAGCTGTTTTAAATGCTATGTTTTTATCTAAAAATGCTTTAGATAAAGTTTTTGAATCTGTTGATGAAACAGCTTTTTATTATAACAATAATCGTACTATTTTTAATGCTTTGAAAAATTTATATGATAACTCAGTTCCAATTGATATGACAACTCTTACTAATGAGCTTCGTAGTCGTGGCAAATTAGAAGAAATTGGGGGGGTTATTTATCTAACAGAAGTCCTAAATACAGAATCAACCGCAGCTAATGTTGATTATTATTTAAAAATAATTATTGATGATGCTCTTCTTCGAAGATTGATTGAAGTTACTAATGAAGTAAATCAAATGGGATATGATACAAGTCAAGATGTAGCGGAAACTTTAGATGAAGCAGAACGAAAAATTCTTAGTATTGTTAAAGATAAAAGATCAACAGAGTTTCGAAACATTAAAGATGTTGTTTATCAAGTGCAAGTTAATTTACAAAATTTAGCTGAAACTAAAGGTGATATTACTGGTATACCAACTGGTTGGGCTGATTTTGATAAAATGACATCAGGTTTACATGAAAATCAATTAATTATCATTGGAGCAAGACCTGCTATGGGAAAAACGGCTTTTGCTTTAAATTTAGCTACCAATGTAGCGATTGCTTCTAATAAAACCGTTGCTGTTTTTAATCTTGAAATGGGAGCTGAGCAATTAGCTAATCGTATGTTATCATCTCTTGGACAAATAGAAGGTTATAAATTTATGAGTGGTAAATTAAATAATAATGACTATGTAAAATTTAATGAAGCTTTAAGTCAACTTGAAAACACTAATATTTATATTGATGATACACCTGGTATTACTATTGGAGAAATACGTTCTAAATGTCGTCGTTTAAAGACTTCTGCAGCTGGTTTAGATTTAATTATCATCGATTATTTACAATTAGTTTCTGGTGGTAAAAATTATGGAGCTAATCGTCAACAAGAAGTATCAGATATTTCGAGATCTTTAAAAATGTTAGCTATGGAATTAAATATTCCAGTAGTAGCTTTATGTCAATTATCAAGATCAGTTGAAGCAAGAGAAGATAAAAGGCCTTTAATGAGTGATTTACGTGAATCTGGATCTATTGAGCAAGATGCAGATATTGTTGCCTTTTTGTATCGTGATGATTATTATAAAAAAGAAGCTCGAAATGAAAATAACACTAGTGTTAGTGAACTAATTGTTGGAAAACATCGAAATGGAACAACCGGAACAGTTAATTTGCTATTTAAACGTGATACTAGTACCTTTTTAAATTTTACTAACGAAAGGAGTAAAGAATAATTAATGAAAAGTAAAAACCCTATTTTAGGAATTATAATCTCTTTAATGTTAAGTTTTATAATAACTTTTTTCACTAATAACAAGGTTCTATTTGCCAAAGTACCAATGGAATCTTATCAAGTTTATTTAAAAGGTAAACCAATAGGTTTAATAAAATCAGAGACAGAATTATATGATTATATTAATAAAAAACAACAGTCTCTTAAAGATAAATACAATGTTTCAACTGTTTATATACCAAACGATATTAAAGTTGTTAAAGATATAACTTATGATGAAAATATTGTTAGTATTCCAGAAATTTATAATATTATTAACGAACAATCGCCTTTTACTATTAAAGGATATGTTGTTACCATTGATAAAACTAAATCAACGGAATATTTAGATGATGCTGACTTTGATATTGATGAAACTGAAGAAGAAATAGAAGAGGCTCTTAATTCAAATAAAATAATTAAAATAAATATTCTTGATAAAAATATGTTTGAAGAATCTGTTAAAAAGACTATTTATTCATTTGTAACCGAAGAAGAATATAATAATTTTATTAATGAAACGCAAAGCGCTATTATAGATACTGGTGAAATCATTGAAGATTTATATATCGAAGATTTAGTTACAATTAAAGAAGCTTATATATCCGTTAATGAAAAAATTTATACTGATGCTGAAGAATTAACAAAATATTTATTATTTGGTCCTAATAATAACATGTCATCTTATAAAGTGAAAAAAGGTGATACTTTAGAAAGTATTGCTAATGATAATAAAATGAATGTCAATGAACTTTTAATTGCTAATTCTAATTTAGGAAGTGAAAATGCTTTATTATATGACGGTCAAAATTTAACAGTTGGAGTTATGAATCCAATTTTTACAACGGTCGAAGAAAAACACGTTGTAACAGATCAAGTAATTTCTTATAAAACAGAATATATCTATGATAATTCACAGTTGGTCGGATATCAAAAAGTTCAAACACCTGGTAGTAATGGAGTAACAAGGATAACTCAAAAAGTCAAAACAGTTAATGGTAGTATCGTTAATGCTTTAATTTCTAATAGTGAAGAAATAAAACCTGTTGTTAATGAAGTTATAATTAAAGGAGGAAAAAAACCAATTATTGTCTCAGCCGGAAATTGGGGTTGGCCAACTAATATACCATATATTATTTCTAGCCGTTATGGTTGGCGTTGGGGACGTTTACATAGTGGTGTTGATATTTGTGGAACTGGTTATGGTTCGCCAATTTATGCTGCAAAACCAGGAGTTGTAACCGTTGTTTCATATAGTAACAGCCTTGGCAATTATGTGGAAATAAATCATCAAAATGGATATTACACAAGATATTTACATATGGCTTCTTTATCAAAATATGTTAAAGTTGGAGATTATGTTCAAATGGGTGATACAATCGGTGATATGGGAAATTCAGGTTATTCTTTTGGTACCCATCTTCATTTTGAAATTTGGTATGGAAAACCTTATGGCGGAGGACAAAGTTATAATCCTTTGTTATTCTATTAATGGAAGCTTTAATTCTTGGAAGTGGTTCTAAAGGAAATTCGACTCTTTTAATTACTGATTCTAAAAAAATTTTAATTGACGTTGGATTTTCTTATTCAAAAACGAAAATGATTTTGGAAAAACATAATTTAAAACCACAAGATATTGATTTTATTTTAATTACCCACAATCATAAGGATCACATAATCGGTTTAGCAAGTTTTGTAAAGCGTGAAAAAAAATTTGTTTATATTCCAATAGGTATGTATCAAGAAATTAATAAATTAGTTGATGCTGATTATTTAGTTCCTCTTCAAGATGATGTTTTAGAACTTGGTGATTTAAAAATTCGTTTTTTGCATACTTCCCATGATGCTAAATCTTCAGTAGGATTTGTCTTTGAAGATACAAAATCTGTTGTTTATATGACTGATACCGGTTATATAAGTCAAAAAAATTTAAAATATATGCAAGATAAAAATCTATATATATTAGAAAGTAATCATGATCCCAAAATGTTGATGGATGGTCCTTATCCTTACATTCTAAAACAAAGAATAATTAGTGATACTGGTCATTTATCTAATGAAATGGCTGGCAATTATTTAAAAGAATTAATCGGAAGTAATACTAAAGAAATAGTTTTAGCTCATTTAAGTGAAACTAATAATGATGAAGAGTTAGCACTTAAAACTGTTAAAAATATTATAGCTTATGATATTAATATTAAAGTTGCCCGTCAAGATGAGGAGTTGATTGTTTTAGTATGATAAAAATAATCTGTATAGGTAAAATTAAAGAAAAATATTTTCAAGATGCTATTTTAGAATATCAAAAAAGAATTAGTAAATACACAAAAATAGAAATAATTGAATTACCTGATTTTGATTATGATTTAAAAAAAACTTTATCAAAGGAAAAAGAAAATATCTTAAAAGTCTTAAATGAAAAAGATTATAATATTTTGCTTGATATAGATGGTCATAGTTATACAAGTGTAGAATTTGCTAGTAAATTTGATAAATTAAGAACTACTAATCGTAATATTTCTTTTATAATAGGTGGTTCTTATGGAATAGATGATGAAATAAGAAAAATTTGTAAAGAAAGAATTTCCTTTAGTTCTTTAACTTTTCCTCATCAATTATTTCGAGTTATTCTTTTAGAACAAATTTATAGATTATTTAAAATTATGAATAATGAAGAATATCATAAATAAAAGAAACTTTAGTTTAATTATTTTCTAAAGTTTCTTTTTTCATAAATTCAATTGTTTTTTTAGCTAATACTTCCATAGCATCTAAAAATTTTTCATCGTCTAATTTTTTTGTTATTTTAAGAGCTGATAATTCAGTACAACCAAAGATAATTTTTTCTGCACCCTGTTTTTTTAAATTATCACATAAGTTTAAAAAATTAGTTAAATCAATATCTTTATTACTTTTAACTCCATCATATATAACCGATGAGACAATTTCTTGTTTTTTACTACTTGGAATAAGGCACTCAATATTAACTTCTTTTAAAAGATTTTCATAAATTTCACTCTTAATTGTTCCTTCTGTTGCCAATAAAGCTACTTTTTTAATCTTTTTTTCTTGTAAATAATTTACAGTTTCTTGAACTATATTAATAAATGGAATATTAGTATTATTTAATATTTCTTTATAAAAATAAGAAGCTGTATTACATGGCATGACAATAACATTGCATTTTGTTATTTCTAATTTTTTAACCATTTCTAAAATTTTCTTAAGAGGATTTTCTTTTGAATTATCTAAAATATAACTTGTTCTATCAGGTGTTGTTGGATCATTTATAACAATAATCTCAACTTCTTCTAAATAATTTAAATCTTTATTTAAAAGTTCCATAAATTTAACTGTTGCTAAAGGACCTAGGCCTCCAATTATACCAATTTTTTTCATAATCTCTCCTCATGTAATTTAAAAATTTTATTAAGTAAATTTTTATCGTTTAAATTAAATTCTTGATTTAAAATAATTAAATTAGTGTTATCTTTAATAAAATTTTGAATTGTTTTATCATTAAAAGCTAAAACTAAATGAGTTGTATCAATCATTTCTAATTTTTTAATCATTTCTAAAATTTCTAAATTACTCTTAGTTAATAATTTATTATTAATAATAATATTCATCTTTATATGTTCTTGATCCGTATTAGCATTTGTATTTAAAACAATTTCTTCCATAAATTTAGTTGTTAAATCGTAATCATTACCTAAAATACCAAGTGTTAATTTTTTCATTTTTATCATTCCTTTATGTATAAAATTATAGCATTTCTTAAAAATTTTGTAAATTATAACATTTTAAAGAAGAGGTATATTTTCTTTTTTTTGATTTATAATAAAATTGAGTTTCTTGACTATCAATATCAGTTATTATATACTAGTTATGTCAAATTATGGAGGTAGTTATGCTACTAGTAGAGTTAAAAGAAAAAGAATATCGTTATTTTGTTGAAAGCAATAACGCACACTTCTTAGAGTCTTATGAATGGGGACAATTATCAAATAAAGAGGGTTGGACTTCTTATTATGTAGGTTTAAAAGATAATAAGAAAATTTTAGCAACTGCTCTTTTGCTTAAAAAAAGTTTACCACTTGGTTACTCATATTTTTATATACCACGTGGTTTTACCATTGATTATCAAAATAAAGAATTATTGGAAAATTTTACTAAAGAAATAGCTAAATTTGTTAAAAATAAAAAAGGTATTTTCTTTAAAATTGATCCTGCTATTAAATTACAAACAATTAACGAAGAAGCAAAACCAATAGCAGGCGAAAATAATTATGAATTAGTTGATTTTTTAAAAAAAATTGGTTTTAAACATCATAAATTAACAAAATTTTTTGAAACATCTCAACCAAGGTATACATTTAGAATAGATTTAACACAAGAAATGGAGACTATTGAAAAAAATTATTCACAAACAGCGAGAAATTATATTAAAAGAGCTGATAGTTATGAAGTCAAGGTTAAAGAAGGAAAAAGAGAAGATGTTAAAGAGTTTGTAAGACTTATGAAAATGACTGAAAAAAGGCAGAATTTTTATTCCCATCATGATGATTTTTATTATGATTTCTTTGATATTTTTTCAGTTAATAATCATTTAAAAGTTTTACTAGCTGAATTAGATTTTCAAAATATTTTAAAGATAATTGATGAAAAAATAGAAAATGTTAGTCATAAAAAAAAGGTTGATATTGATCATTTAAATAAATTAAAAAGAGAAAAAGAGTTTTATTTAAAGAAATTAAAAGAAAAAGATAAAGAAATAGTAAGTGCTTATTTTATGGTTTATTATGGTGATAAAAGTTGGTATTTATATGGTGCTAATGATATGGAATATAAAGATGCTTATGCTAATTATAAAATATTTGATTATCAAGTTAAAAAAGCTAAAGAACTTGGCATTAAAACCTTTGATGAATTTGGAACTATTGGTGAACCAAATGGTAATAGTAATTTAATCGGTATCCATGATTTTAAGAAAAAATGGGGTGGAGAATATACTGAATTTATTGGCGAATTTGACTTTGTTATTAATAGATTTATGTATTTCGCTTATAATAAGATAATACCTATTAGGCATAAAATTGCAAATCGAAAGTTAAGAAAAGGAGTATAATAAAATGAAATTTATTGGTGTAGTTTTAGGTGGAGATATGAATTCTTATGGAGTTGCAAGAGCTTTTTATGAAGAATATCAGATTAAAACCATTATCATAGGTAAACATCCTTTATATCCAACATCACATAGTAAAATAATAGAAGGTTATTATTATGAAAATATTTTGGATGATAAAGTTTTAATTAAAGCTTTAAAAGAATTAGATGATAAATATCCTGATACTAAAAAATTCTTATTTGGTAATACTGATTTTTATGTTAAACATATTATGAAAAATAAAAAGGAAATTCTTGCTATAAGTAGTAATTATATAGTACCAATGGTTGATCTTGATATTTTTAATCAATTATTTTGTAAGGAAAAATTTTATAAATTATGCGAAAAATATGATTTAAATTATCCTAAATATCAAGTATTTGATTTTAAAAAGGATGATCCTAATACTTATCAAATAAATTTTGATTATCCAATTTTTATTAAACCATCTGATACAGTTATTTATGCTAATTATAAATTTCCTTTAAAACAAAAGGGTTATAAAATCAATTCTCACGAAGAATTATTAAAAGTTTTAAAAGCTATTAAAGAAAGTGGCTACCAAGATAAATTTATTGTTCAAGAATATATTGAGGGTAATGATGAAACTATGTATGTTTTTACTGCTTATAAATCAACAAAGAATAAAGTAACAGTTGTAACAGCTGGTAAAATATTAATGCATGATAGAACTCCTGAATTAATAGGTAATTATTCAGCTATTACCAATGCTTACGAAGAAGAAGTTAGTTTAAAAATTAAAAATTTTTTAGAAAAAATCAGTTTTCAAGGAATTTGTCATTTTGATGTGCAATATGATTTAAAAAGAAAAAAGTTTTATATTTTTGAAATGAATATTCGTCAAGGAAGAAGCAATCTTTATACTTTAGCAAGTGGTGTTAATTTAATGAAAGAATTAGTAGATGATTATATATATAATAAAGCTAATGAATTTTATATTGCCAATAAAGAATTTACGGTGAGTATAATTCCTAAATTTTTATTAAAATATTGTTTAAAGAAAAATAATCAAGTTACAAATTTAAATAACTTTTATCGTTTTGCTTTAGCTAAATATGATTTAAATGTTATACGTTTTCTATATCAAATAAAATGGGATTATCGAATTTTAAAAGGATATTTAAAATATAATCGTTAAAATATTTTTTAAAAGTTAAAAAGTCAACTATGAAGTTGATTTTTTTAATACTTAAATTTTAAAAATTAAAATTATTTCAAGTTTTTTCTACAAAATTATTTGTTATAATAATGTTATATTAATAATTAAGGAGGCTTTATGGTGTTTTTAAATAATATATTTTGGAGTATAGCAACGGTTATGTTAATTTTATCAGGTCTTTATTTTGCTTTTAAACTTGATTTTTTACATTTAAATTTTAAAAAATTGTTTAAGTCATTTAAAAAGGATGACAATAATGAAGAAGGAATATCTGCGGCTTCTTCTTTAACTGTTGCTCTAGGAGCTTGTGTTGGCGTTGGTTCTTTAGCAGGAATTGCTTTATCTATTTATAAAGGTGGAATAGGAACTATCTTTTGGATTTGTCTTTCTTGTTTAGTTGTAGCTCCTAATTCTTTAGTTGAAAATACTTTAGCAATTATTTTTCATCAAAAAAATGGAAAAAATTATTTAGGTGGACCTGCTTATTATATAAAAAAAGGTCTTGGTTATCATAAACTATCTTCTTTTTATGCTTTTTTAATTATTATTGCTTATATTTTTGGCTTTTTAACAATTCAATCTAATACTATTGCCACATCATTTACAACTTTTTTTGATATTCCTAATTTTTTAATTGGTTTAATAGTTGGTTTTATTTCATTTATTATCATATATAAAGGTATAAATGGTATTGCCAAGTTTTCTTCAATTTTAATTCCAACTATGAGTTTTATTTATTTGCTTATTTCTTTATTCATAATATTTAAAAATATTAATTTATTACCATCTTTGATTAGTAATATTTTTAAAGAAGCTTTTAATTTTCAAGCTCTTGGATATGGTTTCTTTTCAACAATGTTAATTGGTATTCAAAGAGGAATTTTTTCTAATGAAGCAGGCATTGGTACAGCAGCTATTGCTTCTGGTTCAGCTAATACAACAAGTCCTATTAAACAAGGATTAATTGGTACCTTTGGTGTTTACTTTGTAACTTTTATTATTTGTACATCAACAGCTTTTATTATTTTAACCTCTAATTATAATCCACTTGATTATGTTGATGTTAATGGTATTGAAATAACTCAAAATGCCTTAAATTATCATTTAGGTAGTTTTGGTAATTTAATTTTATATTTTTGTATTATAGCTTTTTCATTTTCAACAATTGTATCTGGTTATTATTATGGAGAATCAAACTTTAAATTTCTTTTTAAAAATGCTACTGAAAGAATTATTTTGTTTTTAAAAATTACAACTTGTTTTTTGCTTGTTATAGGAAGTTTTATAAGTCCAACTCTTCTTTGGAATTTTGTTGATATTTTAGTAGCAATTTTAGCGATTATTAATATTTTTGCCATTTTTTCTCTAAAACATGATATGATAGATGAGTATAATGTTTATAAGAGGAAGTGCAAAGATGATCGGAAATGATTGGGATACTATTTTAGAAGAAGAATTTAAGAAAAAATATTTTTATAATTTATTAAAATTTGTCCAATTAGAATATGCTAATAAGACTATTTTTCCAAAGAAAAATGAGGTTTTTAAAGCTTTTCGTTATACTCCTTATAAGGATTTAAAGGTTGTTATTTTAGGACAAGATCCTTATCATGGGGAAGGTGAGGCTGAAGGGCTTTGTTTTTCAGTTCCAAATGGTATAAGAAAACCACCTTCTTTAAATAATATATTTAAGGAGTTACATGATGATTTAGGTTATCCAATACCTAAAAGTGGTTCTTTAGATTCTTGGGCTAAACAAGGAGTTTTACTTTTAAATACTGTTTTAACAGTTGTTAAAGACCATGCTGCTAGTCATAAAGATATTGGTTGGGAGATTTTCACTGATGAAGTTATTAAAAAAATTAATGAAAAAGAAGAACCAGTTGTTTTTATCCTTTGGGGTAATTTTGCTCGTAGTAAAAAGAAATTTATTACTAACAAGAAACATTATATTGTGGAATCAGCTCACCCATCGCCTTTATCGGCTTATAATGGTTTCTTTGGTTCAAAACCTTTTTCAAAAACCAATACTTATCTTTTAAAAAATAATATTGATCCTATTGACTGGGAAGTTAAATAGTAAAAAATATGTTGTTTTTTTAAGAAAAGTGATACAATACATCCTAATTTTGAAGAGGTTAAAAATATGTCAAAACAAGTAATAATTGTCTTGTTACTAATTATGGTTCTAAAATTGAAAAAATTAACACAAAAAATCAATATAAACAATCTATAATTATTTATCCAGAATTTGGTTTATCTACTCAAGAAATGTTTGAAAAACTAGATAATTATCCTTTTGTTAATATTTGGAATTTTGAATTAAATCTTTATAATGATTTTTCAAAAATTATGCCAGATGAATTAAAACGTCTAAGATCTTTTTTAAATAAATATTGTAAAAATCATTCTTTATCGGGAAATGGATCTTCTTATTTTGTTGCTTATCCTGGAAATTTTTCTTCTAAGATAGTATTTACCTTAAAGAAAGAATTTCCAAATTATAAAATATATCGTGCTACAAATTCCAATGATCATAAAATATTAACTAAATACCAAAAATATGGTATTTAGATTAAAAAGTATATAAAATAAAAAAATTTTATACACTTTCTTTTTTATAAACTTTTTTATCTTTATTATTCATCTTTTTTCTTGCAATTTCATGTATTTCATTAGCAATTTTATTTAAACCTTTAAAATAATATAAATTAATTTCAAATTTCTTATTTTTTAAAACATGAATTTTAGATTTTTCATAATCAATTGGTTGCTCAAATTCATTTTTATTTTGATAATAAAAACATGCATCTTCTAGTTGAATATTTTTAAAAAATGGTAAAATAGTATCATGATTTTGAATAAATTCATAACAAATTAAAAAACTTAAATAATCATATTCTTTTTTTGTTATGTTTAAATCATATTCAAATATTTTTTGGTTAGACAATTTATCAACGATTTTTATATTAAAATTATTATCTAAATAATAAATAGAAATACTATAAAATGTTTCTTTTTTCGCTAAGTTAAGAAGCAAAGAATTATAAAGTAATAGAAAATCATAAAATTTAATTTGGTAATTATCCATAAAATTTCCTTTCTTTAAAAAAATTTTATTATTTATATTTTTAAATATATTGATTTTAAGTATCGAATTTTGTCGAAATATGTTGAATTTATTTAAAGATTAAATTGAAAAGTAAACTTTAAAATTATTATTTAAAATTATCTACAAAAAACTAGACTTTGTGATATAATATTTTTGTAAAATAGAAATAATTTATTATCAAAACTATTTGTTGTTTGGAGGAATTATGGTAAAACTTAATAATTTAATTATAATTAGTGTTATTGTTTTAATTATAATTTTAGTAGTTTTAGTAATTGTTTTACTAAAAAAGAATAAAAAGAAAATAATGCATAAAAAATTAAATAACTTAGATATTATAAAAAATGATATTTTATCATTGCCTCTTTTAAGTGAAATTGAAAAAGTTGCTAATTTAGCTAAAGGAGAGCAATTAGAAGAAAAAATTACTAATTACCGACAAATATATGAAAATTTAAAAGAAAATTCTTTTAAGAAAATCGAAGATCAGATTTTAGAATTAGATTTTTTAATTGATAATAATTCAAAAGAATTTAGTGAAAAATATTTTTTAATAGAACTAGAACTTGCCAAAAAGCGTTATTTAATAAATCACATTATTGAAGAGTTAAGAGAATTAACATCTTATGAAGATAAATATCGCGGCATGGTTATTAAATTAAAAAATAAATATCGAATTATTAATCGAGAATATGAAAACAATAAGGATTTATATGGTACTTTAACAGATACCATTGATATGCAATTTGAAAATATTGAGAAAAGATTTCAAGATTTTGAAATTGTTATTAATGAAAATATGTATAATGAAGTTGTTTTAGTTGTTAAATCTTTAGATATGATGATTGAACATATTGGAGCAGTTGTCTTAGAAACTGGTGATATTTTAGTTTTATTAAATGATTTAATTCCGGCTCGTCTTAAAGAATTAGAAATTTTAAGAACTAGTATGTTAGAAGAAGGTTATACTTTAAATTTTATGAATTTAGATTATAATATAGCTGAAATTGAGAGAATTGAAAATGATATTATTGATAAATCAAAAGTTTTAAATATTGATAATAGCTTAATTGAATTAAAAACAATTTTAGAATTTTTAGATAGTTTATTTAAGGATATTGAAAAAGAAAAAGTTTATAAAAAAGATTTTGATAATGCTTCTTTATCGTTTGATGAAAGACTTCGAAAGTTAAAAGATACTTTACATGATGTCTATGCTGAGCTTGATGATATTAAAGTGATGTATGGTTTAAATGATGATGATTTAAAAGATTTAGAAACTATTAGTAATGGTTATAGTGATTTAGTTAAAAATTACAAATCTTTGATTAGAAAAGTTAAAAAACAAGAATTTTCTTATGGTAAAATCAATGTTTTTCTATCAGAACTTTCAAGCAATTTAAAAATGTTAGAAGATAATTTAGATTTAACTTTAAAAAGTTTAGGAAGTATGCAAGATGATGAAGAAAGAGCTAGAGATCAATTAGAAGAAGTTCAGGATTTATTAAAGAATTGTAAACGACAAATTCAAAGTGTTAAAATTCCGGTTGTTGCTAATAATTACTTTGTTGAATTAAGTGAAGCTAACGAAGCTGTTTTAGAAATTATTAAAGAACTTGAAAAGAAACCAATTGTTATTAAAACGTTAAATACTAGAGTTGATACAGCCAGAGATTTAGTTTTTAAACTTTATAATACAACAAATAATATTATTAAAAATTCTTATATTTCTGAAAATTTAATTGTCTACGCTAATCGTTATCGATCTTCAACTGAAGTTATGAAAGCTTTAAATAAAGCAGAAGTTTTATTTTACAAAGGTAATTACGAAGCTTCTTTAAAGCTAGTTTTAGATTTATTAGATAAAGAAGAACCTGGTTTTAAAAATAAATATTTAAAAGTAATTAATTAAGAAATTTTTAGTATTAAATTAATTAGATATTAAAATAATTAATATAAAATATGTTATTAACTATGAATTATTAGAAAACTAAATAATTTAAATAAAATTTTAAAAAAATTGTTATTTTCAAAATTATTTAGTTTTTTTATGCTAATTTCTTTTTTAATTTTATCTATTTTAAAAATTACTTGCTAATTAATTGATATTTTGTTAATATTATAGGGAAAAAGGAGAACTTATATGATTTATTTAGATTATAGTGCTACAACTCCAGTTAATAAAGAAGTATTAAATACGTTTAATAAAGTTTGTTTAGATTTTCTTGGAAACGCTAATTCTTTACATAGGCTTGGAAGGAAATCTTTTGATTTAATGCAAGCTGCTATTAAACAAATAGCCACTTTATTAAATGTCTATGAAGATGAGATTATTTTTACAAGTGGAGCTAGTGAGGCTAACAATTTAGCTTTAATAGGAACGATTTTAAAATATAAAAATCGTGGTAAACATATAATTACTACTAAATTAGAGCATTCTAGTATCAGCGAAACAATTTCATTTTTAGAAAGTTTTGGTTATACGATTGATTATTTAAAATTAAATTCTAATGGAAAAATAGATTTAAATGATTTAAAAAATAAGTTAAAAGATGATACTATCTTAGTAAGCATCTGTCATGTTAATAGTGAAATAGGCTTAATTCAAGATATTAATAAAATAGGTAAAGTTTTAAAAGATTATCCTAAAGTCATTTTTCATGTTGATGGTACACAAGCAATTGGTAAAATAAAGGTTGATTTAACAAATATAGATTTATATTCTATTTCATCCCATAAAATCTATGGTTTAAATGGGGTTGGTTGCTTAATAAAAAAAAGAGATCTTGAATTAGAACCACTTATTCATGGAGGAAAAAGTCAAACAATTTACCGAAGTGGAACTCCAACTCATGCCCTTTATACTAGTTTTTCAAAAGCTTTAAGATTAGTATTAGAAGATTTTGAAACTAAATATCAACATGTTTTTAAATTAAATCAAATTTTAAGAGAAAGTTTAGAAAAAATTCCAGGTGTTCATATTAATAGTAATTTAGAATGTGTGCCTCATATTTTAAATATTAGTTTAAAAGGTATTAAACCAGAGACAATGTTGCATGCTTTAGCAGAAGAAGATATTTATATATCAACTAAAACTGCTTGTAGTGATGATTCTAGTTTATCAGCAAGTGTTTTAGAATTTACTAAAGACAAAAATTTAGCAAGAAGTAGTATTAGAATAAGTTTATCTTATTTAACAACAAAAGAGGAAATAAATTATTTTTTAGAAGTTTTTAAAATTAAATATCAAGAATTATCCTTGAAGAAAGGGGAATAATAGTAATGAATCGAGTTATTTTAATAAAATATGGAGAATTAACAACCAAGAAAAGTAATCGTAATTTTTTTGTTAATACTTTATATAATAACATTTTAAAAAAATTAAAAGGAATGAATGTTAATATTTCCAAAGATATGTCCAGAATGTATATTGAATATGAAAGTGATAATCAAGATCAAGTTTTAAAAAAAATTGGAGAAATTTTTGGTATTCATGCTTATTCGATTGCTTATAAAACAGATACAAATATAGATAGTATTCAAAAAACTATTCAAGAAGTATTAAACTTTAATATAGATAATGATTTTAATAATGGTAAAACAATAACCTTTAAAGTTGAAACAAAACGTAGCTATAAAGAATTTAATTTAGATTCTATGACTTGTAATCAGCAATTTGGAGGATTCATTTTAAAAAATTTTTCTAATTTAAAAGTTGATGTTCATAATCCTAATGTCTTAGTTCATGTTGAAATAAGAAAAAATAATTCTTTTGTTTATTTAAATGAATATAAAGGTTTAGGTGGTTATCCGGTAGGTACTCTTGGTAAAGGATTATTGATGTTATCAGGTGGAATAGATTCTCCAGTTGCTGGTTATTTAGCTTTAAAAAGAGGAATAAAATTAGATTTAGTTTACTTTGAAGCAATTCCTCATACATCTTTAGAAGCAAGGAATAAGGTGATTGAACTTGCTAAAAGGTTAAGTATTTATGGTGGTGAGATGCGTCTTATCATTGTTCCTTTTACGAAACTTCAAGAAGAAATATATAAAAATGTTGAGGAAAATTACTCTATTACTATTATGCGCAGAATGATGTATCGTATTATGGAAAAACTTACCTTACGTTTTAAAAGTTTAGTTGTTATAAATGGAGAAAGTGTTGGTCAAGTAGCAAGTCAAACTTTAACAAGTATGAAAGTTATTAATCAAGTAACTAATATTCCAATTATAAGACCAGTTGCTTGTTTTGATAAGTTAGAAATAATCGATATTAGTAAAAAAATTGAAACTTATGATATTAGTATTTTACCTTATGAAGATTGTTGTACAATTTTTGTACCTAAGCATCCTGTTATTAATCCTGTTTTAATGGAATGTATAAAAATGGAAAGTAAGTTTGATTATGAAACTCTTATTGCAGAAATTATGTCTAATTTAAATATTATGATAATTAATTCTAAGATGGATGATAATAAATATCAAGATTTATTGTAATTAGAAAATAAAATTCAAATAATTTTTTTGCAATTTAAAAGTTTAGTTTGAAATTAGGTAAAAATTACCAATTTATATTTTGTATAAAAAAATAAATTCTTCACATTCTATTAGTGTGGAGGTGAAACAATGAACACAAGTTCAAATAAAGACGCTCTAAAAATGAGAGTTCCAGGTGCTAAACAAGCTATCGATAAAATGAAATATGAAATAGCTAGTGAATTTGGTGTTAACTTAGGACCAGATACAACATCTCGTGCTAATGGATCAGTAGGTGGAGAAATCACTAAAAGATTAGTACAAAATGGATTAAACCATATTAGTGGAAGTTATAATTCAAACCAAAACTATTAATTTAAACCATAAATTAAAGAATTAGTTTCATTTGAGACTATTCTTTTTTTTAATTTTGATAGTTATTATTAAGTATTATTTTTTAATCTAATTATTATTATGATAAAAATTTTAAGCTATAATAAATTACTTTTATTTACTAGCAAACAAATAATTTTTATATTTTAGTTGATAAGTTAGAAAATTAATTTTTAATTTTTGCAAAAAAGATGGAAAAAATTTTTTTAGGTAAGTCATATATAGTTCTTTACATATGATAAGAGTTATAATAAATTTGCGAAATGGTTTCTTGTTTTCTTTTAGAATATGTTGTATAATGTTTTTGGAGATGTGTTATGTACGAATACAATGGACATGAGAGATTTATTATACATAGTTATAAACATAATGGTAATATTCACAGAGCTTGGGATGAAGCAGTTTTACTAGATGATTGTGGTGAATATTTAGTATTCGGAAACGATAAGACGAAAGTTTTAGAATCTGATGGCAGGAGTTGGAGAACTAAAGAACCGTCTATCTTGTTTTTTTATAAAAATCATTGGTATAATGTTATTGGTCAATTAAAAAAAGATGGTATTTATTACTATTGTAATATGGCTTCTCCTTTTTTAATCGAAGATGGAGCTATAAAGTATATTGATTATGATTTGGATTTACGAGTATTTCCCGATGGAGCTTTTAAAGTTTTAGATCGAGGTGAATATAAATATCATAAAACTAAAATGAATTATCCAAAAGAAATTGATGAAATATTAAAAAATGAACTTACCGATTTAATAAACTTGGTTCGTGAAAAAAAAGTTCCATTTGATAAAAAAACAATTGAGTACTATTATAATATATATAATAACGTTAGAAAGGAAATTGCTAATTAAAATTAGTGATTTTTTTTAGAAAAAAATTATTAAAATAGAAGTTGTAAAAATTAAAAAAATAAAATTAAAAATAATTACATCGATAGAAAATTAAAAAGAGAAAAGTACAGCATTTTTAGAAAGTAAGATAATTAGAAAATTAAGTATCATTTTTATTCAGATGGAATATAATACATAGTATACAAAATATCAAAACTTAAAAAGATAAGCTATTAAATAAAATAGTATTTTTAAAATTAATTTTTATAAAATTTCTATATCAAATAGTTATATTTGAAAAAATATAAAATATTAGTAAAAATGAAAAATACATTTAATGAATAATAATTTTTTTAATTAATAATTTATATTAGATGTTTGTTACATATATAATAATTAATTGTTAAAAATGGATAATTGTTGTTTAAAAAAAATTAATTTGTTAATTTAGTGTAAATAAATGTAAATTATGTTGTTTTTGATTAGTTAATTTGATATATTTAAAAAGCAACTGAGAAATATAATTGATTTTTAAAACAAAAGATTAAAAAAATCAAAAAAGTTTAAAAAAGTTGTTGACAAATAAAATGGTATTTGTTATAGTAGAGAACGTTGTTTTGAAAAGAACTTGAAACGAAAAAACTGTTTAAAAAAGTATCGGTAAAAAAGTTAATAAAAAGTTAAAAAAAGTGTTGACTTGATATAAACTTTATGATAATATTAAACATGTTGTTCGAATCAAGTTGAACAACAAAAATTGTCAAAAAAGTTAAAAAAATAAAAAAACTATTGACTTATATTTGATAATTTGGTATATTACTTATGCACTTTAAGTGCTGAGAAATGATCTTTGAAAACTGAGCAAAACGTCAATTTTAAGCTAGGAAATAAACTGATTTAAAATTAATTAAAATAAATTTTTTGAGAGTTTGATCCTGGCTCAGGATGAACGCTGGCGGCATGCCTAAGACATGCAAGTCGTACGAAGCGACCCTTTGAAACGGAGTGCTTGCACAAAGTAGATAAGGATTTCGCTTAGTGGCGCAAGGGTGAGTAACACGTGGGTAATCTGCCTTTAAGACTGGGATAACAATTGGAAACGATTGCTAATACCGGATATTATATATAAAGGTAAACTTTGTATATTAAAAGGAGCCTTTAAAGCTTCACTTAGAGATGAGCCTGCGGCGCATTAGCTAGTTGGTGAGATAAAAGCTTACCAAGGCAACGATGCGTAGCCGAACTGAGAGGTTGATCGGCCACATTGGGACTGAGACACGGCCCAAACTCCTACGGGAGACAGCAGTTAGGAATATTCGTCAATGGGGGAAACCCTGAACGAGCAATGCCGCGTGAGTGATGAAGGTCCTTTGGATTGTAAAACTCTGTTGTATGGGAAGAACACTAGGTATAGGAAATGATACTTAGCTGACGGTACCATGCCAGAAAGCCCCGGCTAACTACGTGCCAGCAGCCGCGGTAATACGTAGGGGGCGAGCGTTATCCGGATTTATTGGGCGTAAAGCGTGTGTAGGCGGTTTGTTAAGTTTAAGATTAAAGCCCGGGGCTCAACTCCGGTTCGTCTTAAAAACTGGCAGACTTGAGTGCGGTAGAGGCAAACGGAATTTCTAGTGTAGCGGTGAAATGCGTAGATATTAGAAGGAACACCAGTGGCGAAAGCGGTTTGCTGGGCCGTTACTGACGCTGAGGCACGAAAGCGTGGGGAGCAAATAGGATTAGATACCCTAGTAGTCCACGCCGTAAACGATGAGTACTAAGTGTTGGGGTT
>CALVPE010000019.1 GCA_944350485.1 uncultured Bacilli bacterium | reverse complement strand
CTTAGTTATAAAAGACTATAAACAGCCACGTTTCCTTGTTTATATTTTGTAGACTAAAATATTAAATGGAGATGTCTTGTTCGCTTTAGGTGATAGAAGGCTAGTAAACTCGCATTAAGTTTTTTTTAGAAACACAAATGGGATGTGTTTCTTTTTTATATATTTAAGAAAGGAAATGTAAAATTTATGCAAGAAAATCAATCAAAAAACACTAAAAAATGTTTGAACAATAAGGAATATTTACATAAATTGACATGTCAATCTGGGGGGAGGGGTACACTAATCAAACATATATAAGTGTTAATTCCAATAAAATAATTTTAATAAACAATGGTTTGTTTCTTAAAGTTATAGGGAAAGATGCAATTATTTGTTATTATCTTTTTAATATCAAATTAAATAATCAAATAGGATTTCTTCCTAAAAATAATCTTGATTATATTTTCTATATTTTTGATAAACTTTATATTAATTATTTTTATTTAGGTATTTATCATGATTTTGTTAATAATCAATATGATTATTATTTAATGTTGGCTAATAAAAAATATGAAATTCAACAACTAATAGATAATTATCGAGGTAATTATGACTGATAAATTAATTTTAATTAAAGAATATAAATTATTTATAAATAGATATGAATTATTAGTTATTAATTTAAATAATTCTTATAAAGATTTAAAAACAAAAATTATTAATACAATGTATTCTATTTTAGAAGATATTTATTATACTAATTTATTAGAAATTAATAAAAGAAAAAATTATCAAAGGAAAATAATTGTAAAAATTAAAATGCTAGATTTTTATTTTTTTAAATTATTAAAATATCATATTGTTTTAGATAAGCAATATGATAATATTAGTAAAGATTTATTAACTATTTTAAAATTAGTTTTAGGTTGGATGAAATGAATGTTAATTTTGAAATAGTATATAATGTTTATTTAAAAATAAGAAGTAATATAAGAAATAAAAATAAAATATTTTATTTTGAATTATTACTTTATAGTAATATTAATTATATTGTTAAGAAGATTAATAATAATGATTATAAATTAGGTAATTATAATATTTTTTTCATTAAAGATAAAAAATATCGTTTAATACTTAGTAATAATATTTATGATAAGATTTATAATCATTTAGTAAGTGATTTTATACTTAGTAAATTAGATAAAAATTTAATCAATAGTAATGTAGCTAGTAGGGTAAATAAAGGTACTAAATATGGAAGATATTTAATAAATAAATATTTAATTGATATTAAAAAGAATAATAAGATATTTTATATTTTAAAGTTTGATATAAAAAAATATTTTTTTAATATTAATCATGATATTTTACTTAATAAATTAAGTAAATATTTAAATAAAGAAGAAATTTTAATTGTTAAAAATATTATTAAATGTACTAATCAAAGTTATATTAATTTAAATATAAAAAAAATAAATGATAAATATAAACTTAATTTACCTTATTATAAAATTGGTTATGGTTTAAGTATTGGTTCTATTTGTAGTCAAATGTTGGCTGTTTTTTATTTAAATGATTTAGATCATTTTATTAAAGAAAAAATTGGTTGTAAATATTATATAAGATATATGGATGATGGAATTATTTTTGATAGTGATAAAGAAAGATTAGTTTCTATCTTTAATAAGTTAAAGATAGAGATTAAAAAATTAGAATTAGAGTTTAATAGTAAGACAAAGATTTATGTTAGTTATGAAGGTTTTTCTTTTTTAGGTATTAAGTATTTGGTTAAAAATAATAAGATTATTAAAAGAATTAGTAAGAAGGAAAAGAAAATTATTTTAAAGAAAATTAATATAAATAATTATAATTTTTATAAACATTATTTTAGTTATGTTAAATAATATGTGTAAAATTATGTTAAGTAAGAAAAATGTTTTTTTTAGAAATTTAGTTAAAATTGAAAAATTACTTAAAAAAAGATAGTTAATTTAAAAAATTTATATTAAGTAATTTTCTTATTTGAAATAGTTTTGATTTTAAAATCATAATTTGCGTTTTTTAATAGAGCTTGTTATAGTGAATTTATCAAAAAGAAAGGAGGAAATAGATAGTTAAATATGTAAGAAAATAAATTAAAAACAATATCAAATCTTTTTGAAGATAAAGAAATTAGAAGTATATGGGATGTTGAAAAAGAAACTTGTTGATGAAGGAAGTCAATTGTACGAAAATATCGTACGTTTGAAAATGAAATCTCAAGATGGAAAATTAAGAGAAACCGATACACTTGATATAAAGGGTATTTTACGTTTAATTTAAACTATTCTAAGTCCTAAAGCAGAACCATTTAAACTTTGGTTAGCATCTCTTGGAAGTGAAAGAATTGATGAAGTATTTGATCCTGAACTTACTATTAATAGAGCTGTTAATTATTATCGTAATAAGGGTTATAGTGAGGAGTGGATTAAAAAGAGATTAATTTGTTTATTGATAGATTTAAACTAACTGATGTATAAAAAGATGGTGTAATTAAATAAAATATGTAATGCTTAATAATTAAATTTATAAGGTTGGTTTGGGATGATATTGTCTAAATATAAGTCTTATAAATGTCTTAAAAAAGTTATGGTAATGTGAAAAGTTTGTAAGTATCTTACAATTACAAAAAAAAGATAAGTTAAAATCTTTTATCAAAGAAGAAAAACTACTTAATAATTATTAAATAAAGCTAATTTATTTATCAAATAAAGATACTTATAGGATGGAAATTATGAATAAAGAAAGTTGGCGAATAATGGAGAAAAATTCTTCATAAAAGTGCTTATTTTAAATGAAAAGATGTAGGAAGTCTTGAAACTAAAAAATGATTATGAATATGTATCATAAAAATTTACCTTTAAATTTAATTAGTGAATATTCTACTTATCAACTTCTGAAGTAGAACAAATTATTAAAGATAATTTTAATGAAAAATAATTTAAAATACTTGTAATTTATTAATAAGTTTGATAACATATAATCATATTTAACAAAGAAGTTTATATTTAACTATTAAATTTGTTTTAGAGAATTAGTGGTTGGTGCAAACTAATAGGTTTAATAGGGAAGTTACGTAAATGGAGTTAAATCGCTTGAAGCGTTATCTTAATGAGTGTAAATAACATTACAAAATAAGGTGGTACCACGGTTAGTTCGTCCTTAATTGTAATGTTTTTTGTTTAAAGGAGGAAAATTATGACACTTTTTGAAGAATTAAAATGGCGAGGACTTATTAAAGATATTACTAGTCCTGAACTTGAAGAAAAATTAAATAAAGGAGGAATGACTTTTTATATTGGAACTGATCCAACAGCTGATAGTATGCATATTGGTCATTTATCAAGTTTTTTGATATCCAAAAGATTAAAAGATGCGGGTCATAATCCTATTTTATTAGTTGGTGGAGGAACTGGTTTAATAGGAGATCCAAAAGCTACTTGTGAAAGAGATAAAAAGTCACGTGAAGAAATTGAAAAAAATTATTTAGGGTTAAGAAGTCAAGTTGAAAAAATTTTTGACTTTGAAGTTGTTAATAATTTAGATTGGTATAAAGATATTAATGTTGTTGATTTTTTAAGAGATTATGGTAAGTATTTTACTGTTAATTATATGCTTGATAAAGATACAGTTAGAAGACGTCTTGAAACTGGTATTTCTTTTACAGAGTTTTCTTATATGATTTTACAAGCTCTTGATTTTTTACATCTTCATAAAACAAGAGGTTGTGATTTACAAGTGGCTGGAAGTGATCAATGGGGAAATATTACTGCTGGGGTTGATTTAATTAAAAAAGCAACGGGGGATACCGTTTATGCTTTTACTATGCCTTTAGTAACCGATAGTCATGGAGTTAAATTTGGTAAAAGTGAAGGAAATGCTTTATGGCTTGATAAGGAGAAAACATCATCTTACGAATTATATCAATTTTTAGTAAATGTTGAAGATAGTATGGTAATTGATTATTTAAAAATCTATACTTTCTTAACTAAAGAAGAAATAGAAAAATATGAAGAAATTAATCAAAAAGAACCACATTTAAGATTAGCTCATAAAAAACTTGCTGAAGAAATAATAACTTTTTTACATGGACATGATGAATATTTAAAAGCTGTTCATATTAGTGAATCTTTATTTAAAGGAAATATTAAAGAATTATCTCATGAAGAGCTTGTTGATGCTTCAAAGAATATGGATAGTTATGAATTAGTAGCAGATCTTAATTTAGTTGATTTACTTGTTAATGCTTCTATTGTTTCAAGCAAAAGAGAAGCTAGAGAATTTATAAGTAATAATTCTATTTCTTTAAATGGAGAAAAGGTTAATGATTTAGATTTTATTGTTAAAAAAGAAAATGCTTTGTTTAAGGAATTTACTATTATTAGAAAGGGTAAGAAAAAATATTTTGTTATTAGACATAAGTAATTGTTTTTACTTTAAAAAAATGTTATTATTAAATAGGTGGTAATGTGGGTAAAAATAATGTATCTAAAGATAAAAATTTAAAAAATAAGAAAAAACAAAACAAAAAAGAGACAATTGATAATTTATCTTTAAAAAGAAAAGCTAAATTAATTGGTTTAGTTTGTCTTGTTATAGTTGCTATTGAATTAATTGTTATGTTAGTTATGCATATTTCAAGAGAAAATAAGATTACTTATACCGATAGTTTAAATAGTATTCGAAGTGTTGATGATAGTTATTATATAGCAGCTGGTTCTAGTAATTTTAAACATAGTCGTTATAATGAACCGTTTATTTATGAATATCAAAATGAGAAAGATAAAGAAGTTCAAAAAATTTATGCAGAGAAAGCTAAATTTGTAAAATATGATAAAGAATTAAATGTTGTTTTTGAAAGTACTTTTAAAAGTGATTATGATTCTACTTTTTATGATGTTGTTAAAGTAGATGATGGTTATATTGCTGTTGGTAGTTATGTCTATGAAAAGAAGCAATTAAGTCTTAATACAAGAGATGGTTTAATTGTTAAATATGATTTAGATGGTAATTTTGTTTGGAGTAAGAATTATCAAGTTTTAGGTGATACGGAGTTTAAAAAAGTTTTAGTAGTAGAAGATGGTATTGTAGTTGTTGGTCAAAGTATCTATGAAAATATGGAAATAGGAAATCATCCTATGGGGGGTGGAATTATTGTTAAATATGATTTAGATGGTAATTTTGTTTGGACTAATAATCATGGTGGTAATAAGTCGGGAATTTTCAATGATTTAGTTAGAGTTGATGATGGTTATATTGCTTGTGGTAAAGATGCAGCTAACTATGGTATGCTTGTTAAATTTGATTTAAATGGAACTAAACTTTGGATTAAAAATTATGCTAACACTGATACTTTTGGTTTTTCTAATATGTTATTAAAAGATGATAAACTTTATATTGCTTCAAGTTATAATACTTCTGATAAAAAAGATGCTGATGGAAATGCCATTTATGAATATGATGCTTGTATTTTTGTTTATGATTTAAATGGTGAATTACTTAGTCAAATGACTTTAAAAGGTAATCAAGATGATCGTTTTAATTCTTTAATTTTACTTGATAATAAAATAATTGCTGTTGGATATACTAAATCAAGTGATATTGAAATAGATGATTTAAATTATCAAAAAGATATGTTAGAAGCCATGATAGTTGCATTTAATTATGAAGGAAAAGTGTTAAATAAAAAAGTTTATGGTGGCAAAAAAAATGATAATTTAACTTCAATTATTAAAGCTATTCCTGATGATGCTAATTTAATTAATCAAACAACAGATTATATAGTAGCAGGTTATTCAAATAGTCGTCATGGTTTATTTAATGGTAATGGTAAGGATTATTATAGTAAAGTTTTAAGATATGATGAAAGACTAGAACTATTAATTCAAAAATAGTTCTTTTTTCTTATAGAAATTTCATCAAAAATTCATTTAATTAATAAGTAAAATATGCTATTATATTAATATAATTAATTAGGAGATGAATATGAAAGAAAAATTAAAAAATAAATATCTTAATTTAAAAGAAAAAATGAAGACAACTTTTAATTTTTTAGATAAGAAAAATAAATTTAATTTTATGGAAGTAGTAGCTTTAATGATTATTACAACTATTTTTGGTATGCTTGTAGGTGGAGTTTTGATGTATCGAAAAGGAACTTTAAATACTGGTATTAAGAAAGATTTAAATGAGTTTGTTGATACTTATACGGAAATTTTAAATGAATATTATCAAGAAATACCAGAAAATGAATTGTTAGAAGCTGGAGTTAAAGGAATGATTAATTATTTAGGCGATCCTTATTCTACATATATGGATGAAGAAGCAACAATAGCTTTTAATGAAAAGATAAGTGGTGAATATGTTGGAATTGGAACTGAAATTGTTCAGTATGAAGATTTGAAATTAGAATTTACGAAAGTAAATGAGGATGGTCCAGCTTATAAAGCTGGTTTAAGAGTTGGTGATATTTTAATTAAAGTTGATAATGAAGATATTCAAAAGAAATCTTTAGCTGAAGTTTCTAATCTTGTTCGAGGAAAAGAGGGAACAAAAGTTAAATTAACAATTTTAAGGGGTGAAGAAGAAAAAAATTTTGAGATAACTAGAACTAATATTGATATCCAATCAGTTTCATCAAAACTTATTTCTTATCAAGATAAAAATATTGGTTACATCTTAATCGATATATTTGCAGCTAATACTTTTGAACAATTTAAAAAAAAGCTTATAAATCTTGAAGAAGATGGTCTTGAATCTTTAATAATTGATGTTAGAGGTAATAGTGGGGGTTATTTATCTGTGGTAACGGATATATTATCTATGTTTAATGAAAAAGATGCTTTAATATATCAGTTAAAAACAAAAGGTAAAATAGAAAAAATTTATGATAAAACAAATGAGAAAAGAGATTATAAGGTGGCTATTTTAGTTAATGGAGGTTCAGCTTCTGCTAGTGAGATTTTAACATGTGCTATGAAGGAAGTTTATGGTGCTTTTACAGTTGGAACAATAACTTATGGAAAAAGTAAAGTACAAAAAACACAAGATTTAAGTAATGGGGCAACTATTAAATTTACTTATCAAGAGTGGTTAACTCCAAATGGCAAATCTATTGGTGAAGATGGTATAAAACCAGAATATGAAATAGAATATAAAGCTAGTGATGCAGAAAATATGTATGATAGTCAGATGCAAAAAGCTCTTGATCTATTAGTAAAGTAGGTCAAGATGCCATCAAGTATTACTCATGCATATCTTGCCAAAGATATTTATCAAAAATTAGATAACAAAATAAAAAAACAAATCAATTTAGAAAGTTATAAAACTTATAGTCAAGGATTAGATGTTTTATACTTCTATCATATTTTCTTGCCTATTACTAAAAAAAGTCGAGATATAATTAAATTAGGTCGATTAGTGCATAATCAAAAAACAAATGATTTACTAATTAATTTAACTAAAAATGTTAAAAAATCTCAAAATAAAGAAAAATTTACTTATTTAGTAGGTCTGGTTACTCATTATTTAGCTGATAGTACTATGCATCCGTTTATTAATTATCAAGCATCTTTATTAGTTAGAAAAAATTTAAATCTTAAAGATAATCATTTTATAATGGAAACTTATCTTGATAATTATTTGATTAAAGAAAAAGAAAAAATAGATTATCGAAAATTTAAAGGTTATAATTTTTGTTTTAATGCTAAAGAAAATAGAGAAATAAAAGATTTATTAAATGAAAGTTTTAAAGAGGTTTTTAAAAAAGATAATATAGGTATTTATTATTTTAAAAGTTTAAAGCAAATGAAGTTTTTCTTTCATTATTTAAGATATGATCCTTATAAAATTAAATATATAATTTATCAAATTATTAATCCTTTAGCTAGGTTATTTTTTCGAGATATTCGTTATTTATCATATAATTTTAAATTAGATCGAGATAATTTATATTTAAATAATAATCATGATAACTGGTTTAATATAGATAATAAAAAGTTATTTCGAAATTCTAGTTTTTTTGATTTATATGAAGAAGTAATTGGTAAAGGTGTTAAGGTTATTGAAAGTTTATATGATTATATTTTTTTAGAACAAGAGATTGATTTAGAAAAATTATTTGAAAATAAATCTTATGCTAATGGATTAGTTTTAAAAAAATAACTATACAAAATTAGATATATTTCATAAAATAATTTGTTTGGAGGAAATATGTCTAATTTTCTTTTGGAATTAAATCCGATTATTCAAGCTTTGCTGGCAACTTTATTTACTTTTTTAGTAACTGCTTTAGGATCAGGTTTAGTTTTTATGTTTAAAAAAATTAATAAAAATATATTAGATGGTATGCTTGGTATTGCAGCAGGAGTTATGATTGCTGCTTCATTTTGGTCTTTGTTGTCTCCTTCGATTGACATGGCTAATAATTTAAATATGAGTGTTTTCTTAGTTGTAGCAGGTGGTTTTTTAGCAGGTGGTTTGCTATTATTTCTTGGTGATAAAATTACTAAAAAAATTCAAGGTTTGGAAAAATTTGGAGCTAAGCATCGAACTTTAATGTTGATTATTTCAATCACTTTACATAATATTCCCGAGGGTTTGGCAATTGGGACAGCTTTTGGTTCAACTTTATATGGTTTAGATGGCGCTACTTTAATGTCAGCTTGGACTTTAGCAATTGGAATTGGTATTCAAAATTTTCCGGAAGGAACAGCTGTTAGTGTACCACTTTTACGAGAAGGTATGAGTAAAAAGAAAGCTTTTATTTTAGGAAGTTTAAGTGGAATAGTAGAACCAATTGCTGGTGTTCTTGGAGCTTTATTAGTTTTAAAAATACGAGTAATACTTCCTTTTTTACTTGCTTTTGCAGCTGGAGCTATGATTTATGTTGTAATTGAAGAATTAATACCTGAAAGTCAAACTAATGAAAATAAAGAAATGATATCTATGTGTAGTTTAATTGGTTTTACTATTATGATGTTGCTAGATGTTTTACTTGGTTAAAAAAAAATCATATCCATTTTGGGTATGATTTTTTTATTAAGATTTTTTTAATCAACTAATTTATGGCCATTAGCATCTTTATCGATGCTACCACATAAGATTAAGATACCTTCGATGAAACCCCAAATAGCTGAAATAGGTGAAAGAATAAAACAAGATAAAATAGTTATTAATAACTGTGCAACAGCTTTACCAGTATAACCTAAATAGAAATTATGAACACCAAAGCAACCTAATAAAATACCTAAAATACCGGCAGCAACTTTACTTTTTCCAGTAGGAATAGTTTCACTTTTAATATTATTGTTATTAATATTTTCTTTAACTATTTTCCCACAGTTTAAACAAATATCTGCACCTTCTTTTAATTCTTTTCCACAATTAACACAAAATTTAGCCACTATATCACTCCCTTAAAACACTACTACATATTATAGCATATTTCAAATTGAAATACAAATTACAGTTTTAATTAAATTTTTGCTGACGAAAATTACAGTTTTTACAAAGATTACAGACTAATTTATTATTTTTAAAACCATTATTAATCTCTTGAAATTGAGGTGAATTAATGATGTTATCTAAAGAATTTTCAAAAATATTACCAAGTTTTAAAAGTCCTTGACTATCAAGACAACAAGGAACAACATCTCCATTAACAAGAATTGCTATATGACTTCTACTTCCAAGACAAGTACCAAAACTTTGATCGTTATCTTTTAAATCAGTTGGCCAAATAAATTCATTATCTTTATCTAAATAAATATTATTTTTTATTTTTATATTCTTCTTATTTAAAATAAGATTATCAAAATTATTATCTAAATGATAATATGATTTAATTTTATCCACAATAATTGTGGATAAAGTATCTAACTTCAAATTATTTAAAAGCCAAATTCTATATATGATAGGTATTTTTTTAGCTAAAATATTTGAAACATAAAAAACATTTTCAAAATAATGTGGATAATTATTTTCTGAATGCAAAGATATATTAATTTGTTTAATATTGTCAAATTTTTGTAAAATAGAAAGTCTTTGTTTAAGTAAAGTTCCGTTGGTTGTTATTTTAACATTAAGGTTATATTTTTTAGTTAATTCAAGAATTTTTTCAAAATTATGATGAAGAAGTGGTTCTCCTTTAACATGTAAATAAATAGTTTTTGTATATTGTCTAATTTTGTCTAATATTATGTCAAATTCTTGTAAAGTTAATTCTTTTTTTAAACGACTATCAACAGAACAAAAAGAACAATTTAAATTACATTTATTAGTTATTTCTATATATATTTTTTGAAATCTCATAGTTCGCCTTTCATTTCAAATAAAATATCACGAAGTTCCATAGCTCTTTCAAAGTCAAGTTCCTTAGCAGCTATTTTCATTTCTTCTTCAATCTTTTGAATAGTATTGATTTTTTCTTTCTTAGTCATTTTCTTTTTGGATTTAGTGTCATTTGTTGTATCAACATTAGAGATTAAATCTCTTATTTCTTTAACAATAGTTTTTGGAGTAATACCATGAATTTTATTGTATTCTTCTTGAATATCGCGACGTCTTTTAGTTTCTGTAATCGCATAGTTCATACTATCAGTTATTTTATCACCATATAAGATAACATGACCATGTTCATTTCTAGCACATCTTCCAATAGTTTGAATTAAACTGCGGCTACTTCTTAAAAAGCCTTCTTTATCAGCATCTAAAATAGCAATTAAAGATACTTCGGGAATATCAAGACCTTCTCTTAAAAGGTTAATACCAACTAAAACATCATAGGTACCAAGTCTTAAATCTCTAATAATTTTCATTCTTTCTAAAGTTTTAATTTCTGAATGTAAATAAGCTACTTTTATGTCTAATTGCTTTAAATAATTAGTTAATTCTTCAGCCATTCTAATTGTTAAAGTTGTAACCAAAACTCTTTCATTTTTTAAAATTCTTTCATTTATTTCTCCAACTAAATCTTCGATTTGACCTTTTGTGTTTCGAACTTCAATTGTTGGATCTAAAAGACCAGTTGGTCTAATAATTTGTTCTATAAACTTATTATTAGTTAATTCTAATTCATAATCACCTGGGGTTGCTGAAACATAGATAACTTGATTAACTTTTTCTTCAAACTCATTAAATTTTAAAGGTCTGTTATCAAGAGCACTAGGAAGACGGAAACCAAAATCAACTAAATTCATTTTTCGAGCACGATCGCCATTATACATACCTCTAATTTGAGGAATTGTAACGTGACTTTCATCAATAACCATTAAATAATCTTTTGGAAAAAAGTCAAGTAAACAAGTAGGGGTTTCACCAACTTTCTTAAGAGCAATATGTCTTGAATAATTTTCAATTCCATGACAAAAGCCAGTTTCAGCTAGCATTTCCATATCATAATTAGTTCTTTCTCTAATTCTTTCTGCCTCTAAAGGTTTATTATTATCTAAAAAATATTTTTCTCTTTCCAAAGCTTCTTCTTTAATATTAGCAATTGCTCTTAAAAGCTTTTCATCATTAGTAACAAAGTGGCTAGCTGGAAAAATAGTAACACTTTTTTTGTTAGTAATAATTTCTCCAGTTAAAGTATCAATTTCACTAATCCTATCAATTTCATCACCAAAAAATTCAACTCTAATACCATGAGTATGTTCATTAACAGGAATAATTTCTAAAATATCACCACGAACTCTAAAAGTTCCTCTTTTAAAATCTAATTCGTTTCTTTCATATAACATATCAACTAGTTTTAACATAATTTTATTACGTTCAACGTTATCATTAACGTTTAAAGTAATAGTTTTATTTTTATATTCCTCAACTTCTCCAATACCATAAATACAAGAAACACTAGCAACAACAATAACATCCCGTCTTGAAAGTAGAGCACTTGTTGCTGAGTGTCGAAGTTCATCAATTTCATCATTAATTTTTGCATCTTTTTCAATATAGGTATCACTTGATGGAACATATGCTTCTGGTTGATAATAATCATAATAACTTACAAAGTATTCAACTCTATTTTCTGGAAATAATTCTTTTAACTCAGAGTATAATTGACCAGCTAAAGTTTTATTATGAGCTAAAACTAAAGTAGGTTTATCAACTTCTTTAATAACATTAGCAATTGTAAAAGTTTTACCAGTTCCTGTTGCACCTAATAAAACTTGATGTTTTTTATTTTCTTTTATTCCTTTAACAAGTTCATTAATTGCTTCTGGTTGATCACCACTAGGTTTAAATTTTGAAACTAAATTAAACATCTTTAACTCCTTTCTTAATAAATAAAAAATGTTAAAATCGTTTTTATTTTAACACCTTTAATGTGATTTCACAACCTTTATTTTAAAAAGGAAAACTACCATATTCTGTCATACCAAGCATTCCATCAGCCCAACCAGTTTTCCCATCTATAGTAACAACAACCCATTGATGTGTCCACTTATTTTCATTTTGATGTTTCCAATTATAACCAAGATACTCTAAAACTAATCCTAAAGCTCTAGCTGTTCCTGCACAAGAAGATTTTTTATCAACAAATACTCCATAAGGAGTGTTATGATACTTACTGGTAGTATTATAAGTTCCTTGTTTATAATAATTATAAACAACTTGGGCAGCTTTTCTTACTTTTTCTAAATCACTGCTTCCAGTAATACTATTTGCTATATTTTTAGCAATAGTTCTTGCTTTTTGTTCTTCACTAGAATAATAATTATCATTACTGGGATAATTAAAAACAGGATTATTATTAGAATTATCTGTATCATTAATATTATTATAATAATCAATAGTAAAATTAGAATAATTATTTAAAAGATTTTTTTTAGTAGTAGCTTCAACAATATTACTACGATTACTTTTATATTTTAAACCATTTATATTAGCATTTGTAACAACATAATAATATCTTGTTTTCCCATTTGTTAAACCCATCTCAGTATAACTTAAACTTTTAAGATTATCAGCAATTAAATTAAAATTACCTTTAATACTATCTGATCCATATAAAGAATAAGTTATGTCATTATCTTTATTTTCATTGACTTCACTCCAAGAAATAGTTATTGAATTATTATTATTTTCTTTAGCTATAATATTTTGTATAGCTTGTGGTTTTGTAGTAACTTCTAATAAATCACCATCAAAATTAGTAATAATTTTTCCATCAATTAAAACATTAACGATTACTTTATAACAATATTTGGTTAAAGATTTTAAATTATTAATAACAATTTCATTTTTTTTAATATTATCTTGTATTAAACTTAAATTATTATTTTTTTGATCAACTTCATATAAACTATAAGTTATTTTAATATTACTATTATCATGATTTTTATTGTTAGTAGTCCAATTTTTTCAGATTAATTTAATACTTTCATTAGTAATATCTAAACTATTAAGATTAGATACTTTGCCAACTTTTAAAGGACTAGTATGGATTTTCATAATTTTATAATCTTTATTATATATTTTTTGTTTATTAAAAGTTTTATAACTAGTTACTAAAACATAGTAATCTGTATTTGATAAAAGATTATTAATAGTAACTTTATTTTTATTTTTAGCAGTAATTCTTTTATTATTTGAATTTAATTTATTATTATTTAAATCATTTAAAATAGTATCATGATTGAATCTTTCTTCTGATAGAATTATTTCTATATTTTCTGATTTTTCTAAAGAATTCCAACTAATTTCTATTTCCTGAAAATTAGTGTTTTGAATTTTAATATTTTTAATTCCTTTTTTATTAAAATTATTAAATACTAGTAGGCAAAAGAAAATAACTATAAAAATGATAGTTATATAGATTATTTTTATCTTTGCTTTATAATTAGTATTTAAATACTTTTTAGAAAAGTTTTCTTTATTTATTAAAAATTTAAATTTATTTTTTAAATTAATTATATTTTGTTTAATCTTCATGTATACTCCTTTAATTAACAACAACAATTATAACATGTCTAAATAATAATTGTAGAAAAAAATTATAAATTTTTAAATTTATAAAATTAAATAAAAAATAGTTCAAAAATTAGTTTTTAAACTATTTAAATTAAATATTAGTTATAGAGATAATCTATATTAATATAATCATCATTTATGTTTTTAATTAAATCTTTATTAATATTACTAGGTATTAATTCTTTAATTTTCTCAAGAGTATCTAAAAAAATTTCTAAACGATTAACTATTAATTCAGTAATATTATTAATACCTAACTCTTGTAAATATTTAATAATTTTTAAACATTCATCTTGATTACAATTAAGATTAAAAACATCTGATGCATAAATATTTTCTTGTATTAAATTTATATCTTCTTTTTTTAAAACTTGATTTAAAAAATCTAACATTTTATCTCCTCAATTCATTGAATATTTTTTTTATTTCAGTATTAAGTAAATTATATTCTTCTTCAGTTAAAATACTATTTTTAGTAATGGCGTACATTAACATATCAATATTTTCTGAAAAACCATTATAAACTAAGGTATTCATATATCTTAAAACTTTCATTCTTGATATTCTAATACCATTTATTAAATATAAACGATAATCAGGCATATTATTTTGATCAATAGAAATATATTGTTGATCAAGCTTTTTAACACAAGAATCATTATCACTTAAAATAATATTGATAGTGTTATTAAGACTTTTATTTATAACTTTATCGTATTCTTCAAATATTGGATTAATAGGTGTATAAGCTTTTGTTACTTCTTTTCCATTTGTTCGATTTATACCTTGGAAAACTTTAGCATCGGAAGTTATTGTATATGGAAATTTAATTCCTCTTATATATAAATCGTTTGGTTGGATACCTTGATTTTTAAGATGTGTTAATTTATAAAAAGTAGGTGAATTGACAGGAATACATGACATTGACATATTATTTTTAACATAATCAAAAGCATCGAGTTCAATAAACATATCTAAAGTATCCAATTGTTTATGAGTTCTAAAGCAGCTTAAAGTTTTCAAATAAACTTCTTTATCTATTCCATATAACTCAAAGTTTTTAAGACAAATTAAGATATGTTGATGAGGTCTTTCAAAATAACAATAACTTTTATCATAAGCTTTTTTAATATCTAAACCAAGATTTGCAAATAATTCAATATTTTGAATAAAATCTTCGTTAGTACCAAATTCTTCTTCTTTAAAATTAGAACTGGAATTTGAACCTGTTCTTGGTAAAAATTTTCTTTTTCGTTCAATAAACTTGGATGGTGATTTAAATATTTGATCTGTTTTATCGCTTATATTAATACCATATTTTATATATGTATCTAGAATACTTTTAACTTTATCTTTATTTGAATAAATTAAAATTCTAGCTATTTGTAAAGGATAATTTTTTATGTATTTATCTATTTCTAAATATTTATTAAAAGTTGTTAAAATATCATTAATATTTTCTAAATTTCCATATTCTTGTAGTTCTTGTTTAGCATTATCAGAAAGTAAATTATAATCTATTTTATATTTTTGTAAAAGATTAATTAAATCATTAATATTTAAATTAGTTTTTAATATTTCATCATTATTGATATTAATAGGTGGTTGATCTAATTTTTGAAGAGTTTTTAATGATAAATATTTGATAATTTGAATAACTTCTTTAATACTTTGTTTTTCAATTAAAATATTAGATAATAAATCTATATCATCTGGTTTTAAATCATAAATTTGAACTTTTTTTAATAAATCTTTTAATTTTATAATTTGTTCTTTAAGATGATGATGTTCAAACATTTCAGTTATTTTTTCTATATCTTCTTCAAATTTTGCTTTAATACTTGTTAAGATATTTTTTAATTTCTCAAGATAACTTGGTGCTAAATTTCTTTTCTGCTTTAAAATTATTTGATAAAATTTAAGATTTTTTAATTGATCTTCTAAAATATTTGGTTCAATTTCTTGCAATTTTTCTAAAGATAAGTCTTTTAATAAAGAGGGATTATCAAGAAGAGAATTTATTAGGTGTAATTTAGTATTAGTTTCTTCTTTTTCTTTTAAATATTTTTTAGTTAAATTATTACTTTCTATTTGCAAATCTTGAATTTTTTGTTCAAGAATTTCTTTTATTCTCTTATCGTATTCCATTATTCAACTACCTTTCCTTTTGGTTTTGTTAAACTTTTAATTAAGTTATAACAATCACTCATACCATTATCAATTATTTCTTTTAATTCTTCTTTTCTTGTATCTTTATTTATAAATAGTTCTTTTACTTTTCTTATATACTCTTGATTATTATATAAATGTTTATTAATAACTTTATCATAATCACTTTTATCATCACTAGTTGTATAGATAACACCTATAAACATGACAATTCTTCCGTTTTGTAAAATATTTTCATTACCATATAAATCAAAAATCTTTTGACAATTTTCTTTACAAACTGGAATAATTAAATAACCAGTTCTTTGTCCATAAGATGGTCTAAAACGTCTTGGTTTAAATTCTTCATCATAATCTTTAGATTTTAAATTTTTATAAACTTTTTTATCACGATTATTTTTATTTTCTTTACTACTATTAGTTGATGAGTTTATAACACCGCGACCAACATAATTTCTTGAAAATATAGAAATTGTTTTTAATAAACCTTGTTTTTTACCTAATATTTCGATATTTTTTCCTGAATTTAAATCATTTTCAACATAATTATTACCATTACTATCTAAAGCAAAAATAAACATATTTTTACTAGTACTTAAGAAAGTAGGAAAGTCTTTTATATCAGAAGAGTTAAAATCATCATCATAATCTTCTTTTTCTTCATCAATAACTTCAATTACTTCTTGTTTTTCTTCTTCAGTAATCTTTTCTTTCAATTGTTGATATTTTTTTAAACCTTCTTTGTAATTATTTAAATATTCTTTATAAGAAATAATAATATCATCAATAGTTGATCTATCATAGTCAAATTCTAATAAATCTTGTAAATCTAATAATTCATTAATGATAGTTACTAATAATTTAAGACTATTGAAATCAAGCCAAGGATTAGTAGCTGTAGCACTGATAATATCATTATTTCTAATATAAACTTGAATATTATTATCTAAATTATTAAATTCTTCAATTATATTTTGATTTTCTTCGAGAATTATTTTTGTTTCTTTTATTAATTCTAACAATTGATTAGTTTTTTTAGTGTAAAGATCATCATCTTCTTTTTGTAATTCTCTTTTAATTAGTCTTTCATTTTCTTCAGTTTCTCTAATAAAATCATCCATATTCTCTTGAGTAACTTCAACTTCAAGAGGTGTTTCAGTAATTACTTTTTTATCTAAAAAATTTTTTAAATTAATTTTACTAATTGTTTTAATAATTTCTAATTTATCTTCTAAATTAATTTCTAATATTTCAATTAAATCATATAAAGATTCTATTTCTTGATAACTTAGATTATTTAAATTAGTTAAGTAATGATTAAGTTTTAAATAATTTTCTTTTAGTTTAGTTAATTTAATTAATTCTTCATTTAAATAATTATTTTTTTCTAAAAACTTTTGATTTATTTTCATTTTTAAGTTTTCTAAAAGATCTAAATATTCTTTTTTATTACCAGTATTTTCAAAACTAGAATCAATTAAAAAAGGATAAACTTCTTGAATATCATTTAAATCTTTTAAATCTTTTAAAACTTCTTTTTCTTCTTCAATTTTTAATAATCCTTCTTTAAAAAAGTCAAGATTTAAATCAGTTAAATTTGTATTTAATTTATTAGAAATAATATTTACTATTTGAAGTTGATTTAATTTAGTTTGAATATTTTCTATTTGTAAATTAATTTCTTGAGTAAGATTTGTTATTTTTTTAATTAAATTCTCAATACTCATCTTTCTTCCTCACTTTTTATTCTTTTTATTTTTATAGTATTATCAAATGATTTATATTCTAATTTATTATCATAATTAAGTTCTAAGTTACGATATCTTTCCATAAAAACACAGTAAGAGGCATAGTAAAAAGTAATATTCATATCTAAAATAGTTTGAATAATTGTAATTAATTTTTTGATATAAAAAAGAGTTTCTGGTTGATTAATTACATCTTCTTTATTTAATAAAGAAAGTATTTCTTTAATATATTTACTTGAAGCTTGTTTGGCTAAATTATCACTTGTTATGAAGACTTTATGAATTTTAAGTATTTCTGTTTTTATTCTTTCAAAGTCATTTAATAGCTTTCCTTTAATAGTATAAATTTTATCTTCTAAGAAATCTAATTGTTGTTTATTAATATTATGACAAGTATAACTATCAAACAATTTATATTCTTTATATAATTTTTTTAAGTAAGTTATTTCATTAGCTGAAATATTTTTAGAAGAAAGATAAGTAAAAAAATTCTTTTCTTTAAAATTATTCATAAAACACTCCTTAGTATAATTATAACATACTTGGATAAAATCATCTATTTTTTTATTAACTTTTTACTTGATTTAAATTTTATATTTTCTAAATCTAAAAGGATAATAGCATCACATATTTTGTAATAATAAAATTTGATAATATCATCATAATCATTAGTTTCTAAAGCTTTTATTAAAGCGGTTTTATATTCTTGTCTTTCGTTTAAATCAATAAAAATAGGAGGAATATTAACTCTTTTAAATAAAAGGTTTAATAAAGCTCGAAAACATCTTTTATTGCCATCTGAAAATGGTTGTAATTTAATTAAATTTATACATAGTTTAATACAATCTTCTAAGTACCCAAATAGATTATGTTCAAAATATTTTTCAAAGACTTGATTAGATTTTTGAGGATTTAAGAAATTATTAAAAATTTTAATGGTTGTAATTGGATCAGGAATATCAATATTTAAATCTTTTAAAATTACATTAGTAGTTCTTAATTGACCTCCAAAATTACTACCTAAACATTTTGAATATAAAAGGGAATGCATTTTTAAAGACATAACAAAAATATTAAAATTATCTTTTAAAAAATCAAAATCTTTAATATAATCATAAACAAGTCCTAAGCCTAATTTTTCTTCATAAGTTACATTTGGTTCAATTCTTGATTCATCTAAAATATATAATTCTTTAAAATTATCAATAATATCTTGAAAAGCATCAGATCGATCTTTTTGAAAATAAAAAGTAATTATATTTTTAAAAAGCATGATATCACGATTTAATAAATTATTTTCTTGTTTTCTTTTTAAATATTCATTAAATATACAATTAATGAATTCACTGTATTCTATATCTTTATAACTCATATATTCTCCGTTTGCTTAAAATAATAAACTAAAGATATTTAAATTACAAGTAATTATGTCAAATAAATAATTAAAAACATAAAAATTTCATCAAAAAAACATATTTTTTGACTATTTTTATGCTATACTTATGGAGGTAGGAGCGATAGAATGAAAAAGGAGTTTAAAACCTTAAATGAACAAATTGAGATTTTAAGGAATAAAGGGTTAGTTATAAATGATCTAGAATATGCTAAAAATATTTTATTTAAGGAAAATTATTTCTTTTTAAATGGATATAGGCATTTGTTTATGAAAAGTAGTGTTGACAGACAATATATAAGTGGAACTACTTTTGAAGAATTATATAGTTTGTTTTTATTTGATCGAACCTTTAGAAATATCATTTTTAAAAATATTTTGATTATTGAAAATAATATTAAATCGGTTATTAGTTATCAATTATCTTTAAAATATGGTTATCGTGAGAAAGAGTATTTGACTCCCAAAAATTTTACTTCTAATCGTGAAAAGATTAAACAAGTAAATGATATTTTAAAGAAAATGAAAAGACAAATTAATATTAATGCCCCACAACATTCAGCAACCGCCCATTATTTAAATAATTATGGTTATATACCATTATGGGTTTTAGTAAAAGTGTTATCGTTTGGGATTGTTGGAGAGTTGTATTCTATTTTAAAGAAAGAAGATCAAATAGGAATAGCTGAAATTTATAATTTAGATATTGAAGTTCTTGGTAATTATTTAACGATTTTATCAAATTATCGAAATTTATGTGCACATGAAGATATTGTTTATGAAAATAAGACTCAAAGAAAGATAAATGATACTAAATATCATAAATTGTTGAATATTCCATTCATGGATGATGAGTATTTATATGGTAAAAATGATTTATTTGCTTTAATAATTGTCATGAAGCAAATGTTAAATAAAGAAGAATTTAAAAATATGATTGAAGAGATAAGACATAATTTAGAAAATTTAGATTTGAATTTACATAGTATTAAAATAGATAAAGTTTTAGATAGAATGGGATTTCCTAAAAATTATTTAGAAATAAAGGAGTTAGATTAAGATGAGAGAAAAAGATAAAATTAATTTAGTTATTTATTTATTTGTAGCTTTTGTATTAGGTGGACTTGTGATGTATTATATAGCTATTAATACAAATGTTTATCAGGAAAATACTAATGGTAATAGTCAAAATAGTTGTAAAGCTTGTAGTGGAACAGTTATTGTTAATGATGGTTCTTTATCTGCTAGTGTTGAAAAGGTTTATGATGCTGTTATGATGATTGAAAATTATAAGAATGATTCTTTAACTTCAACTGGAAGTGGTTTTGTTTATAAAACTGATGATAAGTATGGTTATGTTTTAACTAATCATCATGTTATAGCTGGAGCTACTAAGATTGTTTTAATTAGAAGTGATGATAAAAAGATTGATGGAACTGTTTTAGGAAGTGATGAATATTTAGATTTGGCAGTTGTAAGAATAGCTAAAAGTGACGTTCTTGATGTAGCTGTTATTGGAACCAGTGAAAAATCAAAGATTGGTGATCCTGTTTTTACAATTGGTTCTCCTATTGGTTATGAATTTCGAGGTACAGTAACGGACGGTATTTTATCAGGAAAAGATCGTTTAGTAACAGTTAGTTTATCAGGAAATACAAGTGATTGGGTTATGAAAGTTTTACAAACAAATGCTGCTGTTAATCCAGGAAATAGTGGTGGACCTCTGATAAATGCAACTGGTGAAGTAATTGGAATAGTTTCTTTAAAATTAGTTCAAACAGAAGTTGAAAATATGGGATTTGCAATTCCAATTGAATATGCAATGACTCATATCGAAAATCTTGAAAATAATAAAACAATTGTAAGACCAATGCTTGGTATTAGTATGTTAAATGCAACTGATACTTATGCTTTATATCGAAGTGGAATTATGCTTGATAAAAATATCACATCAGGTGTTGTAGTTGTTGAAGTAACAGGGGAAAGTGGAGCTAGTAAATCAAATCTTAAAAAAGGAGATGTTATTACAAAATTAAATAATGAAGAAGTTGATAATATTGCTTATTTAAGATATGAGTTATATAAATATAATGCAGGTGATACTATTACCCTTACTTATATAAGAGATGGTAAAGAAAAAACGACAAAAGTTAAATTAACAGAATATAAGGAAAATTAAAAAGAAGACAAATATATTAAGAAAATATATTTGTTTTTTTTAGGATTATTTAAAAATTATTAAAAAGAAAAAGTTGGAATTATTGTTAAAGTATAGTATAATTTAGATGAAATGAGGTAATGATGAAAATAAAAGTAAAAGCTTATTCGAGTTTAATGTCTTTAGTAAGTTCAATTGTATTTTTGATTTTAGGAGCTATCATGTTTACTAAACCAGATGTAGTTGTTTTATTTATTTCTTATGTTATAGGCAGTTTAATTATTATTGTAGGTGTATTTAAATGCATTAAAAATTATTTAGATGTAAAAAAAGATAATAATACTTCTTCAAATGATATGATTTTGGGAATTATTTTAGCTGTAATAGGACTTGTTTTTATTTTTTTAGCTGGAGTAATTGAAGCTTTAGTTCGATTAGTGATAGGTGGGTGGATTTTATTCAGTGGTATTAATCGTTTAATAAATGCTTTATATCTTAGTAAGAAAACTAGCAAATTTTGGATTTTATTAACTATATCTTTATTATTAATAGTAGGTGGTTTATATACTATTTTAGAAACAAATTTAGCTTTTAAAGCTATTGGTCTTGTTATAATGATTTATGCTTTTTTAGAAATATGTGGCTATATTTTTAGCAAAAAAGATATAGTAATTGAAAAAGAAATAATTAAAGATAATAATAAAACTATTGATGCTGTTTTAATTGATAAAAAGACTAAAGATTAAAATAGATTTTGAATGATAGTAACATTTTATTAATCAAAGTTATATAATTATCTTAATGATTATTAGACTTTTAATTTTAAATGGTGATGAGTTTTATCTCATCACCATTCAATTAAAAAAAACGTAATTAATAATTATTTAAGTTTATGGTACTAATAAAATTTGACCAACAACAACATCATCGGCTTCTAAATTGTTTATTTTTTTTAAAGTATTAATGTCTAAGTTAAAACGATTAGCTATTCCTTGTAAAGTATCATTGGTTCTAACAACGTAAGTTTTATAATTAGTAGTACTAGGAATTAAAATAATTTCCCCAATTTTTAACATATTCTGTTCAAAGTTATTTAATTTTTTTATCTCATCAACAGTTGTTTGATAACGTTTAGCAACATTATATAAAGTGTCTCCTGGTTTAATAACATAACTTATATAATTGTTGTTTTTATTATTAACAGGTATTAATAATTGTTGACCTATTTGTAAAAGAGTACTACCTTGTTCATTATAATTAATTAGGTTTTCTAAACTAATATGATATTTATTAGCTATACTATATAAATTATCACCTTTTTTGACTGTATAAATTAAATAATCGCCAGGATTTGCTTCTTCAACTTGAATAGTTGGGAGTTTTAAGATTTGTCCTACTTGTAAAATATTTGAATTTAATTTATTTAAAGCTTTTAATATTCCGATTGTAGTATTATTTTTCAGTGCAATATTATATAAATTATCATTTGGTTTTACGATATATAAATTATTATTCATATTCACCTCGTTTAATTATATGCAAAAAAAAGATATTATTTAACGAATTCATTAAATAATATTCCATTATAATATTTTAAACAAGCATCTTTAAAAGTAATAGTTGAAATAGGAAAATCATTTTCTTTTAAATAATTTACAATGTTATGTTTATCATTTTCTGTTATTTCAATGCTATTTCCATTTATAGAAAATACTAATTTATCTGTGAAGATTTGATTAGTTTCGTATGGTGAATATATTTTTATCGTTTTATAAACCGAAATAAATCTTCTGAAAATTTTATCATCTTCCTGATTTAAAATTCTATCAGCTGCTTCAATTATTTCAATTGGGCTATAATCTGTTAAATTAAAAAAGTCAATAGAATTAAAGTTAGTTCCTAATTCTTTTATCTTTTTCAAAATAGCTAGAACATCATTTTCAATTGTTTCATTCTTCATGGCTTCTTTTAATTGATAATTTTCTAAATATTTTTGATATAAAAGGGGATCATGATTTTTAACATGAGCAATTTCGGTTTTAAATATTCCTAAAGGAACTTTATAAAGAAAACTAAATTTTTTTAAAGTATATTTAGAGTTGATAAACCTTTGAATTAACTCCCTATTAAAAGGCTCTGCATTTTTTGAATTTTTTTTATATTTTGAACTTAAACTTTCTTTATATATTTTATAAATGTTTAATTTTTTCATAATATTATTAAATTCATTTTCATTAAATAAGAGATCGGGTCGATAAATAGTTATATAGTCAGGGAGACTTTGTCTTAATTTTTCATAAGTTAAATTTTCTTTAACTAGAAAAATTATAATATCTTCTTCATTTTCTAAGAGCATTAATTTATCAAATATAAAGGCCATGCTTGCACAGTCTTGATTTTTCTCAAGATAAAATGTTACTAGTTCCATAAATTCTTGGATAGTTATTCCAAATAATTCAGCAAGTTCTTTGATATTTTTTTTGTTACCATAATTTCTTATATATAACTCATAGATATGTTTTAATAGTTTGTAATCTTCTTTCATAGTTTCAAGAGTAATGATATTTTTTTTCATAATTACCTCCAGCAGTTCCATATTATACAATATGTTAAAATTAAATGCAAGAAAAAAAGATTTAGTTAGTTGAACCAAATCCTCCTTGACCTCGTATTGTCTCATCAAGTTCTTTAGTTTCATGAAAATTAGCTTTTAAGTAAGGGGTAAAAATGATTTGAGCAATTCTTTCATTTTTACTGATAGTTTGAATTTCTTTTGACTGATTGAACAAAGGAACTTTGATTTCGCCTCGGTAATCACTATCAATGACACCAACTTTATTAGCTGGAGCTAAACCTTTTTTAGTTCCGAGGGAACTTCTAGTATAGATTAAACCAACATAACCAGTGGGAATAGCCATCGCAAGACCGGTTCCAATCATGATTGTTTCGCCAGGTTTTATTTCTAAATCTTTCTCAATAGCAGCATATAAATCAGCGCCAGCTGAATACTCGGTTCCATAAGTTGGAATAGTTGCTAATTTATTTAATTTTTTAATTTGTAATTCTTCTAAATTCATATTTTCTCCTAATTTCTTCTTGTATTTTTTTCATGTAAAATAATTTTTTTACTTTTTCTTGTTTTATTCATATCAATTACTCTTTGATTACTAGATCCTCTAAAATAAAGTTTTGGATCTTTTAAATCTTCATCAAATTTTCCGTCTACTAAAACATCAATTAAATTTAATATTTCTTTAGTTTCAGAATAAGACATTTTTTTTAATTCTTCATATAAATAGCCTGAATAGGCCCAAATAGTTTTATTTGGATAAATTTCTTTAACTTTTTTTAAAAGAGGGAGAAGACCATGTTGATTAACAAATTCAAAAGGTTCTCCTCCGAGAAGTGTTAGGCCAGATATATAATCATATTTCATAGCATCAATTATTTCCTGAATAGTATCATCTGTAAAATCGTTTCCGTAGTTAAAATCCCAAGCTTCAGCATTAAAACAACCTTTACAATGGTGGTGACAACCACTAACAAAGATACTTACCCGTACCCCAGGACCATTTGCAATATCAGTCTTTTTTATTTTGGCATATTTCATAAATCACCTATAAATGTAAAATACGAGATTTTATCTCTTTCGTTTTACCAACGTTCCAAAAATTTTCTCCTAAATAACCACAAGTTCTTCTGGTTACATTCATTTTAGTTTTATCTTTATTATGACAATTAGGACATTCCCATTCTAAATCATCGTTAATAATGATTTCTCCATCAAAGCCACATACATGACAATAATCACTTTTAGTGTTAAATTCAGCATATTGAATATTATTATAAATAAATTTAACTAATTCTTCTAAAGCTTCTAAATTATTTTGCATATTAGGTATTTCAATATAGGAAATAGCTCCGCCAGATGAAATCTTTTGAAATTCACTTTCAAATTGAAGTTTATCAAAAGCATTTATTTCTTCTCGAACATCAACATGATAGGAATTAGTATAATAACCTTTATCAGTTATATCTTTAATATCACCAAATTTTTCTTTATCAATTCTTGCAAAACGATAGCATAAACTTTCAGCTGGAGTTCCATATAATCCAAATCCAAGACCAGTTTCTTTTTTCCAAGTTTCACATTTTTCTCTTAAAGTGTTCATAACTTTTAAAGCAAATTCTTTCCCGATTGGATCAGTATGAGAAACGCCTTTCATAGCTTTAGTCATTTCATAAATTCCAATATAACCAAGGGAAATTGTTGAATAACCATCTTTTAATAATTTATCAATGGTTTCATTTTTATTTAAACGAGCAATGGCTCCATATTGCCAATGAACAGGAGAAACGTTTGATAAAGTACCAAGTAAAGCATGATGACGGCACATCAAAGCTTCATAACATAAATCTAATCTTTCATCTAATAGTTTAAAGAATTTATCTTCATCTTTATTAGCTAAAAGAGCAATTTGAGGTAAGTTAATCGAAACAACACCTTGATTAAATCTTCCTTCAAATTTATAATTACCATTTTTATCTTTCCAAGGTGATAAGAAGCTTCTACAACCCATTGGGCTAAACACGTTTCCCTCATAATTTTCACGCATTTTTTTAGCACTTATATAATCGGGATATAATCTTTTGCTAGAACATTTAACAGCAAGATGTGTTAAATAATCATATTTTCCACCATTTAAAGAATTATTTTCATCAAGAACATAAATTAATTTTGGAAAAGCTGGTGTAACATAAACACCTTTTTCATTTTTAATACCTTCATACCTTTGATTTAAAATTTCTTCAATAATCATAGCTGTATAATCTATATAAGGATCATCTTTATCTAAAAACATAAAAATAGTAACAAAAGGGGATTGACCATTAGTTGTCATTAATGTATTTATTTGATACTGAATTGTTTGAACCCCTGCTTTAAGTTCTTCTTTTAAACGATCTTTAACTAATTCCTCAATTTCATTTTTAGCAATTTTACCTTTATATTTTTCTAAAAAGTTCTTTCTAAATTTATCTTCACTTTTCTTTAAATACTTACCAAGATGTTTAATATCAACAGATTGACCTCCATATTGACTAGAAGCAACAGCTGCAATTATTTGAGTTAAAACTGTACATGCAACTTGAAAACTTTTAGGACTTTCAATCATTTTTCCGTTCATGACAGTACCGTTATCTAACATATCTTTAATATTAATTAAACAACAATTAAAAATTGGTTGTAAAAAATAATCAGCATCATGAAAATGTAAAATACCATCGTTATGAGCCTTACTAATTTTTTCAGGAAGTAAAATTCTTTTTGTTAAATCTTTAGAAACTTCACCTGCTATTAAATCTCTTTGCGTAGAAGCAACCACAGCATTTTTATTAGAATTTTCTTCCATAAGTTCTTTATTACTATTTTTAATTAAAGTTAAAATTGATTCATCGGTTGTATTAGCTTTTCTAATTAATTCTCTTTCATAGCGATATAACATATAAGCTTTAGATAATTCATATTTATTAAGTTCAACTAACTTCTTTTCAATTATATCTTGAATATCCTCAACTAATAATCTTTTTTTCTTTAAATTTTCAATATATTTAATAATTTTATTAATTTCTTTATCAGATGCCATATCACATTCATTAACATCATTATTGGCCTTTGTAATAGCAATTCTTATTTTTTCAGGATCATATTCAACCGTTCGCCCATCTCTTTTAACAACTTTCATTTTTCACCTACTACTTTCTTTATAAAAAAATTATAACAAACAAAAAATAAGTTTCGTGTTGCAATTGCAACAAATTTTAAATATAATAAAAATGCTTATAAAAAGACTTGATTTCAATGTAAAGGAGATGTGTAAAGTGAAAGTAAAATCAATTTTTGAAGGGATTGAATCAGAAGATGTTAACAAAATGCTAAAATGTTTTGAAGCTAGAAAAATAACTTATAAAAAAGATCGGACCATTGTTACTAACATTATTAATATCAAAATGATTGGAATTATCTTATCTGGAACAGCTAATATGGAAAGATATGATTATAATGGTAACCGTTCTATTATTGAAAAACTAGAAGAAAATAGTGTTTTTGGAGAAGTTTTTTCAAGACTTGGTAATGATATTTCAGTAATAGCTACTAGTGATTGTGAAGTTTTATTTATTGAATATGAACATTTAATTAAAAGATGTAAGAAAGGCTGTTTATATCATAGTATTTTAACTAATAATGTTTTACAATTACTATCAAAAAAAATCTACGAATTAAATGAAAGATTAGAGATTTTATCTAAAAGAACAATTCGAGATAAATTATTATCTTACTTTGAATTATTAGCTAATAATAATCCTAAAAGGAGTTTTATTTTACCATTTACTTATACTGATTTAGCTGATTATTTATCAATTGATAGGAGTGCTATGATGCGAGAAATTAAAAATTTAAAAGAGGAGGGTTTTATTGTTACAAATCGAAGAAAAATAACAATAAAAAATTATTAAGATGAAGTATTTTCTAATGTATTTAATAACAATTATTTATTCAAAAATAGTTAATTATTTATTAAGTTTAAAAATTCATCAAGATTTAGCTAATATTGGCTATAAAATAGATTTAAAAAAAGCTGCTAATTTACCATCTTTTAATAAACAACAAAATTCTAAAAGTGAGCAAAAATTAATTGATTACATACCTATTTTTAATATATTTAATACTTTAATTCAGGTAATAAATTATAAAAATAATATAAATGATTTAATTTATCAATTAGATTTATTGCAATTAATAGTTCCCTTAAATGAAAAAGAACGAAAAAAATATCAAAGACATCCTAATCTTTTAAATGCCGTTTTTATTGCTATTTCTCCTGGTTTTGATTCTAAAAAACAACCACTAAAATTAGAAAGTAAAGTAAATAAATCAGATGACCAAGAAATTATCAATGAAATAGGAGAATTAAATTTAAAAATTTTTGAAAATTATCCTTTTGAAATTACTGTTGGTGAAGAAAAAATTAATTTTTTTATTAAAAATTATAATGTTGTTATTAAAAAGAATAAAAATTCGAAGTTTTCAGAACAAGAAAAATTAAATTATATTAAAGACTATTTAACAAATCCTCAAAAGTTAATTATGTTATTAATAGAAGATATTGATGATTTTTTAACTATTTTTGCTTCTTCTAACAAAAAAGAAATACTTCGTCAAAAGAAAGAATTATTAGAAATAAAAAAAATATTAATTGTCGAATTAAAAAAAATAGATAAAGAAAATTTAAAGATAAAGAATCCTGAAAAAATTAAAAAAAAGTAATTTAATATAATAAAATTTTATATCTTTTAATTGTTGTTTTAATATGTTACAATTAAATTGGTGATAAAATGGTGATGCTAAAAACAAAAAGTATAATAGATCAAGTAGAAATAATTTTGAATAAAAATATAGAAGCGGTAACTCACGAAGAATTAAATAAGATAGAAATAATCACGATAAAGAAGTTAGGATATGATGGGGAAATCTATAATACTAGCTTTGAAGATATTAATTTATTAACCAATCTTAAGCAATTAGATATATTTGACTGTATGATAAGCGATAAGGAAGTAAAAATAATATTAAAACTAAAAAATTTGAAAGTTATAAGTTTTATTAATTGTGATTTTATTGATGAAGCAAATTTTTTATTTGATAATATTAAGACAGAAAACATATATATAAGTAATTGTATAGGTCTTTCTGGTATAAATATTTCTAATTTAAAAGATTTAGAATTAAAAAGAATGTATATTGACTTTTATATAGAAAATATAAATAACCTTAAGCTTTCTTTAATTGAAAATAAAGTTAATTTTAACTTTTTTAAAAATATAGATAATATTACAGTAGATGAGAATAGTTACAATGATGATTTATTATATATTGTAAAAAATAAGTTAGAAATTACTGATGATAGAAACGAAGTTATTAAGGTGATAAAAAATGATTAAAGTCAAAGTAAATGGTAAAGTAACGTGTCAAATAATAGCAGAAATAAAAAGAAAAACTCATAATGAAAATGTAATAATAGTTATTGATAATACTAAATTTCAAAGTGAAGAAGAACTTAGATTAATTGCTAACCAATATCCTAATATTATTTTTAGTGTTCAAGGTGGACTTAATCCGAAAAAAAGTAAATATAATAATGAATATTATCAAGAAAGAACATATTATTCAGCAATGGAATTAAGTAAAATAGTAAAAATATATAGAGATATAGAAAAAAAGATTAATTTAAGATGGACAGAAACCGAAAAAGCAATGTTTTTATATAAAGAACTATGTGATAGAATGGAATATAGTGAAGTAGAGGTTAATGGTAAAGATTATTCTAGGGGTATAGGTGGCCTTTTATATAATAAGGCTGTATGTAGTGGTTTTGCTATGATATATAAGGAAGCTTTGGATAGAATAGGTATTGAATGTTATTATCAAAATCGCGAAGGATATCATAGTTGGAATATAGCAAAATTAGATGGTGAGTACCGGGGAATAGAATTGACGTGGGATACATACAAAAAAAGTAATAATGGTTGTGAATTTTATTATTTTAATCGTGATAAAGAACCATTTTATTTAAATAAGCATCATGATATAAGTAACGAAAGAGAAGAAAAAATTTTTAATATTGTTCCATATACATTAAAAGAGTTACAGGAAGCATATGGAGTAATTAGTAGACCTAGAATAATAAAATGCCAACCTGATCAAAATCATCAAGTAAAAATAAATGTTAACGGAAATCCTGTTATTATATATGAACATAATAATAGTCTTCAGATAAATACATCAAATCAAATATATAGAAAATTCACAAGAATGGATGGTTCTAGCTTTATTATTATTCAAGGAAATAAAAATATAGGTGAATTACATGGTCATGTCATTGTAGAAGCTAAACATGGTATTCTTAATATAACAAATATTTATTCGGAAGAACGATTGGCTACATTACCTTTCGAGTACAATGATACAATAGCAAATGGTTTGCTAAGTTCAGAAAGGTTAGCAAGAAAAATAAATAATTATAATGGTTATGTAGGTTATATTGGTAAAAATCATGGAATATATTATCAAAATTCTATTGAAGATAAATTGAATATGCGAAGATAAAAAATGATTAAATATTAAGTTATTATTTGATAATATTCTACTAATGTTTAATAGTTATAAGTATTATTAAAGAGACAATCAATTATTAGAAAGATTAAATTTAATATTGATTGTTTTTTAATATTATTTTATTTAATTATTTTAAATAGTAATTGAATTATAAAAAATCAAAAAACAGGCTTATTGTCAACTTTTAAGTTTTATGATATATTATTTAAGCAAAGAAGTGGGTGATAGTATGCAAATACCAAGTTATGTTGATGCTAGAAAAAGAAGTAAAGAAAAAGTTTTAATTAGAAATTATACGATAGATTCCGATTATTTAAATTTAGGTTTAGGGAAAAAATTCTTTTTAAAAACTTATGGATGTCAAATGAACGAGCATGATAGTGAAAATCTAAAAGGAATTTTAAAAGAAATGAAGTTTTTAGAAACGAGTTCTTTAGAAGATGCTGATTTAATTCTTTTAAATACTTGTTCTATTAGAGAAAATGCTCATAATAAAGCTTTTGGAATGCTTGGAAGAATTAAACATTTAAAAGAAGAAAAGCCAAATATTATTGTAGCTCTTTGTGGTTGTATGGCTCAAGAAGAAGGAGTAATTAAGGAAATAAAGAAAAAATATCGCTTTTTAAACTTTGTTTTTGGAACTCATAACTTAGATAGTTTACCTGAACTTATAGCCCATAGTTTAAAAGATAAAAAACTTAATATTGATGTTTTAAGTATTGAAGGTGATATTGTTGAAGATATGCCTGTTAAAAGAGATAGTAAATACAAGGCCTATATTAATATTATTTATGGTTGTGATAAATTTTGTACCTATTGTATAGTTCCTTATACAAGAGGTAAACAAAGAAGTAGAAGAAAAGAAGATATTTTAAAAGAAGTTGAAACTTTAATAAATGATGGTTATAAAGAAATAATTTTACTTGGTCAAAATGTTAATGCTTATGGAAAAGATTTATATTCTGATTATGAATTAGCTGATTTATTAACTGATATTAGTAAAATGAAAATACCAAGAATAAGATTTATAACTAGTCATCCTTGGGATTTCACAGATAAATTAGTGGAAGTTATTAAAAATAATTCTAATATCTTAAACTATGTTCATTTGCCAGTTCAGTCAGGTAGTAATAGAATTTTAAAATTAATGGGACGACGTTATACAAAAGAATCTTATTTAGAATTATTTGATAAATTAAAAACTATTCCAAATATTAGCATTACAACTGATATTATTGTTGGTTTTCCAGGAGAAACGGAAGAAGATTTTCAAGATACTTTAGATATTGTTAATTATTGTAAATATGACAGTGCTTTCACCTTTATATACTCAAAAAGAGAAAACACTCCAGCTAGTAAATTAGAAGATAACACTACTTTATCTGAAAAAGAACAAAGACTTTATCGTTTAAATGAACTTGTTAATAAATATTCTAAAGAAGCTAACTTAAACACTTTAAATACAATTCAAAATGTTTTAGCAGAAGGAGAAAGTACTAAAGATGGGATGTTGTTTGGTTATACTGAAACTAATAAATTAGTTAATTTTAAAGGTAATAAAGATTTAGTAGGTCAAATTATTAAAGTTAAAATAACAGATGCTAAAAGTTTTAGTTTAGATGGTGAGATTATTGAATAAAGAAATAAATGAAAAAGTAACTGAAATAGTTGATTTTATTAAAAATAGTTCTAGTTTTAAAAATTATTTAAAAAGTAAAAATTTATTAGAAAAAAATGAAGAATTAAAGGAATTAATTAATAAGATAAAAAAATATCAAAAAGAAATAGTCAATGATAAATCAAAGGAAAAAGAATTAGATTTAAAAATTCAAAATTGTTTAGATATTTTAAATGAAGATCCTTTATATTTAGAATATTTAAGATATTTAGAAGAAGTTAATAATTATTTAAATATTTTTGAAAATAAATTGAATAAATATTTTTTTGATTTATTTAACTAGGTGGTTTATGAGTGATAATTTAAAAAGAATAATTTATTTAGAAGATGATTTAACAGAGTATTTAGAAAAAGGAATTGATACTACTAATGTTGATTGTGAAAATGTTGTTTTAGAAATATCTGATTTATTAAGAAGAGTTAGTAATGAAGATTTACTTTATTTATTAGAGCATGGTACAAGTATTCATGAAGTAATTAATATTCCAGCTTATTTTAAAAAATATAAGATTAATAAGAAAAAATTAAATTTAACAAAAGAGTATAAAGAAGCTTTTAAAAAATTAAATTTGTTTATGCAAAGACTAAGTGATGCTTGTGTTGTTGAGGAAGAATATGGTTATATTTGTCATTTATGTGATGTTGATAGTGTTTCTAATTATTTATTAGAAAATATGTGTAATGAAGATATAATGGAACTTGCAAACGAAACTGCTAATTGGAGTTTTAAATTATTTTTGTTTGAATACTTAAAAGCTTAAATTCATTTTAACTAATTGTAAAAATGAAAAATGTTCTTACAGTATGAAGTATAATGTAAATTTCTCTACTATCTTTATCTTAAAAAAATGCTAATATTTAAAATAATAATCTTAATTTTAAAAATAAAATAAAATTAAGATGTATGTCCTCGTAGCATAATAGGAAAATGCCTTCGCCTCCTAAGCGAAAGATTGGGTGTTCGAATCACCTCGGGGACGCCAGTTTTGAATTTATTAATTTAACATATATAAATGTTAAATTTTTTTATTAAAAGGGAAGAATATAAGATACGTTAGTATTTAAAAAGGAAAAAAAGACTTTATTATTGTGAGTAATTATTATTTAAAATAAATAAATTAAAAAGTGTCAGGATATTACTTAAAAATGTGTTATAATGTAGAAGCAGGAGGATATAATATGTATTTGAGGTTTTGGAATTGTGTTGCATGTTTTATTAAAATATTTATAATTACAATAATAATATTGCCATTATTTTTTTTGATAAAAATTAATTTTGACATTGGAGTAGCTTATTGTAATTATCTAAATGTTTCACCTGATTTTTGTTTGACAGTAATGACTCCTGGATTAGCGTTGGGAGTAGCAATTATATTATCATTTTTTGAATTTATTAGTGGATGTTATTTAATTGATAAACTAAAACAAATTAAATTAATAAAAGTAATATATGATAAAATATATTATATGTAAAAAGATAAAATGTTGATTATGTTTTTACTAAAAAACGTTATTACAAATTAAAATAAGTTTATTTGGATAATTAAAACTTGTATTTTAGATTTTTATAGAAAAGGAAAGTTATAATATAATTTTACAAAATAGTTTTGTTTTACTAACATTTTTTTGGAATAAATGCAAAATTTTCATTGAATATCAAAATTTAAGTCCATGGAGAATAGAGATTCTTTATTCACGAAGTAGCAAGTTTGGATATAATGATTAGGAAAATAAAATTTAATTTTATTAAAATTTTTCTCTTTGTTTTACCAAAAATTAAAATAATTATTAATTTTATCGCTTAAAAAATTTTAAGATTTAGAATATTGGTTTTTTCTACAAAATATATTAAAACCTTAATTTTGAGTAAAAAAAAATTAAAAATTAGTATACTGTTAACTAATAATAAATATTAGTGTTATAATAGATTAAAGAGTAGAAAGGAAAATAGTTTTAAACTTTAAGCAAAAAGTTTGACTAAGTTAAAAAGTTATGAAAAAATTAATTTTTTTAATATTAATTATTTTAGTTGTTGGTTGTACTAAAAAAAATAATTTAGTTAAAAATAGCCAAGATTTTGGTTGTGAAAATGTTATTAAAGCCAGTAACTATGTTGATAATAATCCAATTAAGATTAGTTTATATCAAAAGGAAAATGGTAAATATCAAAGAAAAAAAGAATTTATAAGTAGTTTTCCAAGTTTAAAAGATATAGGTATATTTTCAATTATTTTATCTAGTAATGAAGAAGAAATTGGTTCTATTAAAGATTTATATAAAAAATATTCTACTGATAAAAATTTTTCTAATTATAAAATTGGATATTATTTAAAAGTTAATTTAAAAGATGATCGTTTTGTTGAAGAAACTATTTTAAATCCTAAATATTTTACTAATTATCTTTTTAGTGATTATTTATATATTTGGTTATATGATGATATTAATAATAGTGGTTGGTATTCTCATATTGAAGAGAATGATTATAATTTGAATACAGTTATGAGTAGTATTAAGTTAATGGCAACTGAAAAAGGTAGTTTGGAAATAGAAAATGTTATGTTAACAGTTTTTACTTATGATGAAGATGATTTTGATAATAACGGTTATTACCAAGGAAATAGCAAATTTACTACTTTGATAAAAAGATAAATTATAAAAAAAATTAGATTATCTTTTGCTAATATAAAATTTACTGTTAAAAATAGTATTGTTTAGAAATTTTGAGATTAAAATGAAAGGAGGAAGTATGTCATATATTGAATTTAAGAAAGTTAAAAAGGTTTACAAAATGGGTGAAATAGAAATTCAGGCTTGTCATGATGTTTCTTTTCAAATTGAAAAAGGCGAATTAGTTGTAATTTTAGGGCCAAGTGGTGCAGGAAAAACAACAGTTTTAAATTTACTTGGAGGAATGGATACTATTACAGGTGGTAATATATTAGTTGATAATGAAGATATTACTAAATATCAAAGAAAAGATTTAATTAGTTATCGTCGAAATAGTATTGGCTTTGTTTTTCAATTTTATAATTTAGTAGGTAATTTAACTGCTCTTGAAAATGTGGAATTAGCTGTTCAAATTTGTAAAAATCCTTTTGATCCCAAAACAATTTTAGAAAAAGTTGGATTAAAAGATAGATTAAATAACTTTCCTGCAGAATTATCAGGAGGGGAACAACAAAGAGTAGCAATTGCTAGAGCTATAGCCAAAAATCCAAAAATCTTACTTTGTGATGAACCAACTGGTGCCTTAGATTCTAAAACAGGAGTTAAAATCTTAGAACTTTTACAAAAAACAGCTAGAGATATGGGAATGACGACAATTATTATTACTCATAATGCTTTAATATCTGAAATTGCTGATAAAGTTATCAAAATTAAAAATGGAACTATTAATGAAGTAATTACTCAAAACAATCCTAAAAGAGTTGAGGAGCTTGATTGGTAATGAAATTATTGTTTTATTTAAGTTTAAGAAAAATAAAAAAATCATTAGGAAGATTTATTTCAATTATATTAATAGTTGCTTTAGGAGTAGGTTTTTTTGCTGGGCTAAGAGAAAGTTCTCCTGATATTTTAACAACTTTAGATAATTATTATGATAAGACTAATTTAATGGATTATAAAATAACTAGTACGAAAGGCTTAACTGATGAAGATGTGTCATCTTTAAAAAAGCTTGAACATGTTTCAAAAGTTATTCCAAGTTACAGTGTTGATGCTTTAGTATCAGGAGAAGCTATTCGTGTTCATGCTTATTTAAAAGATTTAAATCAAGTTACTTTAGTAAAGGGAAGATTAATTAAAAATAATTATGAATGTTTAGCAGATGCTACCTATTTTAAATTAGGAGATAAAATTCATTTAAGTAAATTATCAATTGATGGTATTTTAGAAATTGTTGATTATGATGTTGTTGGTTTAGTTAATTCATCTTCCTATTTAAGTAAGGAAAAAGGAATAGCAACAATTGGTAATGGTAAATTACAATCATTTATTTATATCCCTTACGATAATTTTAAATCTGATATTATAACCGAAGTTTATTTAATAAGTAAAAATACCCAAGAAGAAAATTCTTATGAAAGATCTTATCAAGAAAGTTTAGAAGCCTTAGAAAAAGAAATTTTAAAATTAAAACCTATTCAAGAAACAAAAAGATATGAAGAAATTTTAGAAACAGCTATGAAAGAAATTCAAAAAATAGAAGAAGAATTTCAAGTTGAAAAAGATAAAGCTTCTAAAGATTTAAATCAAGCTTATTTAACTTTAAAAAAAGCAAGACAAGAGTTAGATTCTGGATGGCAAGATTACAATGCTTCTAAAAAACTCTTGCTAGAAAATGAAGAAAGTGGTAAAAAGAAATTAGAAGAATCCAAAATAAAATTAGAACAAGGAAAACTTGCTTATCAAAATACTTTGCTAGAGTATAAATTACAAGAAGAAAATTTAGAAAATCTTTTAAAAGAGACAAAAAATAATATAAATACTTTAGAAGAAAAGTTAAATAATATGGATACAACTGATCCAAATTATTCAATTTATCAAGAAAATTTATTATCTTTAAAAAAGTTAGAAACTCTTTATTCAACTTTAATTCAAACTAAAAAATCCCTAGAAATATCTGAAAAAACAATTACTCAAGAAGAAAATAATTATTATTTACAAATCACTAATGGTAAGAAAGAATTAGAAAAAGCTAAAATTAAACTAGATAATTCTGAAAAAAGTTATCAAATTGGTTTATCTGAATATAATCAAGGTGTAAAAACTTTAGAAGAAAAGACTTTGGAAGCAGAAGAAAAAATTCAAGATGCGAAAGATTCTTTAAAAGAAATTGAAAAACCCGAGTGGTATTTGTTAGATCGAACTAGTAATAATGGTTATACAAGTATCTATGAAGATGCTATGAAAGTAGATTCAATTGCCAAAGTATTTCCAGTTTTCTTTATTTTAGTTGTTGCTTTGATGTGTTTTAATACCCTAACTAGAATGGTTGAAGAAGAAAGAGGCGAGATAGGAACTTTAGTATCTTTAGGTTATAGTCGTAGTTTAATCATGGGTGGTTATATATTTTATGTTTTTTTTGCAGCTATTATTGGAATTACTTCTGGATTATTAGCAGGTTATACAATTATTCCTAATGTAGTTTATCAAGTTTATCATTCTAACTACATACTACCTCAATTAGAAGTAAGTATTAAAATTATTCCTTTTCTAATTTTAGTTTTCTCTTTTTTAACTATGATGTTTTTAATAACTATTTTGTCTTGTCAAAAGGAATTAAGAAATAACCCAGCTAATATAATTCGTCCAAAACTTCCAAGAAAAGGGAAAAAAGTTTTGCTTGAAAAAGTTAGTTTCTTTTGGAAACGTTTATCTTTTACTAGTAAAGTAACTGTTCGGAATATGTTTCGTTATAAAAAAAGAATTATCATGACAGTTTTAGGGATAGCTGGATCAACTGCACTTCTTTTAACAGGTTTTGGATTAAAAGATAGTATTAATAAACTTATTAAATTACAATATGAAGAAATAATACATTATGATGCTTTATTCGTTATGCAAAATAATTATCAAGAGTTATCAAAAGAATTAAAAGAAAAATTAAATAGTAGTGGAGTTATTAATTATTTACCAATTTATCAAGAATCTTTTACCTTTGATGCTAAAGATATTTCTCATGATGTTTACTTGATGGTTTTTGAAAATGAAACTAAGCATAATCAGTATGTAACTTTAAATAGTAAAGTAAATAAAAAATTTATCTTTCCCAAAGACGGAGTTGTCATAACTGAAAAGATGGCTAAGTTATTAAATGCAAAAATAGGTGATTTAATAAAAATTCGTAATAATCAAAATGAATTATATTTAGTTAAAGTAAGTGAAATAGTTGAAAATTATACATTGCACTACATGTATATGACTAAGGAAAGTTATGAAAATATGATGGAAAAAAATATTTCTTATAATATGATCATAGCTAATTTAAAAGATGATGTTAATGAAGAAAATTTAGCTACTAATTGGATTTCTGATAATAAAGTAAGTGCTATTAATTTTACAAGTGATAATTTAAAAACTTTTACTATTATGGTCGATAGTTTAAATAAAATTGTTTATTTAATCATTTTTGCTTCTTGTCTTTTAGCTTTTATTGTTTTATATAACTTAACAACTATTAATATCACCGAACGAGTAAGAGAAATATCAACTTTAAAAGTGTTAGGATTTTATGATAAAGAAGTTTCTAATTATGTATATAGAGAAACCTTTATGTTAACTATTTTTGGAATTGCTTTTGGACTTTTACTAGGAGTATTTTTACATAGTTATGTCATGAATGTCGCAGAAACTGATAATATCTTATTTTTCCATTTTATTAATTGGTATAGTTATATTCTTACTTGTTTGACTATTATAGGTTTTAGTGTTATTGTTCAAGTATTTACACATTTTAAATTAAAAAAGATTGATTTTATTGAAGCCTTAAAATCAGTTGAATAAAACAGATATTTTTATATGAAGTTGTAAGATAAATGTAGACATAAAAAAAGTGTTTACATTTTTTTGTTATAATTAAAATAAAGTAGTTGATAATATGACAAGTCGACGATCAAAAGGTGATAATAATAATTTTTGGACAAAAGAAGATAAATTAAAAATAGTTTTATATCATATCAATAATGAAATAAAAATAGACAAATGTACAGAAAAATTTGCAATTTCTAGAGGATAAATGTTCAAATGGTTTTCTTTATATAGAAAAGAAGGAATAATAGAATTAAAAAATAAAAAAAGAAAGAAATGTATATCGATTTTAATCAAGATGATTAAAGATTATATAAATGCGATAATATATTATCGTAATTACTTAAGGCCTAGTTATGCTTTAAATTATAAAACCCCAATTGAGTACAAAACTCAACTAGGGTTTAAATAGTACTTTTTAGTTGTCTATTTTTTATTGACAACTTCATATTTTTAATAATTTAGTTACTTTTTTATTTTTATCTATTATAGAATTCAACAATTAGAGCTTCGTCTATATCAGCAGATAATTCATTACGTTCTGGAAGTCTAACAAATTTAGCTGTATTATTATTTTTATCAAAATCAATGTATTCAACTCTTGTTGTAACATTTTCAAGAGCTTCTTTAACACATTTTAAATCTTTTGAATTTTCTTTTAATGCAATAACTTGACCTGGTTTGACACGAAATGATGGAATATCAACTTTTTTACCATCAACAGTTATATGACCATGATTAACAAGTTGTCTTGCTCCACGTCTTGTATTAGCGAATCCCATACGATAAACGATATTATCTAATCTTGATTCAAGAAGTTTTAAGAAGTTTTCACCATGAATACCTTGTAGTTTAGAAGCTTCTATAAAAGTTTTATGAAATTGTCTTTCATTCAAACCATACATGAATTTAACTTTTTGTTTTTCTTTTAATTGCTCACCATAGTTTGAAAGTTTTCCTTGTCTTTTAGCTCCGTGAATACCAGGTTTATAAGGACGTCTTGCTAAATCTTTACCATTTTCTAAAGTAGAAAATCCAACGCTACGACTTCTTTTATAACTTGGTCCTGTGTATCTTGACATATTTTCCTCCTTCAATATTATTCATAAACATTGATATTTATTAAATTTCTAGGGAGTTTCTTTTAATATTTTCACTACATAACCAATAGTTACTAATAAACCTAAAAAACACATTAAAAATTTAAATAAACTGGGTTATCAATTGAATATGTACCCATATTATATATAAGTGAATAGAATTTGTCAATTAAAAAATTTAATTTAACTAATTAATTTAAAATATGCTAACTTTTAAAAATAGTTGCACTTTAAGATATCTATTTAAAAAAAATAAAAATGAAGTAATTTTATTAAAAAAAATATTATTTAAGATTATAAAGCTGGTTCTTCAACACCTGAAACATCAAAATTTACATTTTTAAGGTTTATTAAAATAATATAAAGAGATATAAGGGATGATAAAAAAGCTGCACATGATGCTAATATTTGTAAATTATCATTTGAATTAGAATTAGGGATAGATCCTTTATCAGTTTCGTTATTTAATTTTTTTCTTTCAAAAGCATCATAAATAAAATAAATACCAAGTAAAACAACAACAATTCTATTTATTAAAGAAATAGTAATATTTAATTTCTCATTAAATAATAATTCTCTATTTTCTAATCTTAATTTTTCGTTATAGGTCAATAAAATAGATACTATTAAAGAAATTATAAAAATGAAAAGGGCAATTAGTTGATTATTGACAATATTTATTTCTTTTTCAGTTGTAACATTCATACTTTATTATATAAATAAAGTTATTAAAAAATGTTATTTATTCTTAAATTTACGATAGCAGGTTTTTAAAAATAAATTGTTATGACTTTAAATTGAAAAAATTAACTTAGATATAATAAAAAATATTTACAAAATGTATCAAAAATGTATCAAAAATGTATCAAAAATGTTGACAAAGAAAATTTACTATTGTATAGTATTCATGTTCGTGAAATTGAGACTTATTGTAGATAAGTTTTAATTTTATATTACAAAATGATACACCTGGATATGTGTGTCAGAAAGGAGAGAATATGCCTACAATTAATCAATTAGTTAGAAAAGGTAGAAGTAAGAAGGTTAGAAAACCAAAATCACCAGTTTTATTGGTTGGTATTAATAATATTCAAAAGAAACAAACAAAAATTAATGCTCCTCAAAAACGTGGTGTTTGTGTTCGTGTTGGAACATTGACTCCAAAGAAACCAAACTCAGCTTTACGTAAGTATGCTCGTGTTAGATTATCTAATGGTATGGAAGTTACTTGTTATATTCCTGGTGAAGGACATAATTTGCAAGAACATAGTGTTGTTTTAATACGTGGTGGTCGTGTACCAGATTTAATTGGTGTTAGATATCATATTATTCGTGGAACCTTAGATACAGCTGGAGTTAAAGACAGAAAACAAGGACGTAGTAAATATGGTGCTAAACGTGAAAAGAAAAAATAATAATAATTAAAATTAATAAGTGAAAGGAGGAACAATATTATGCGTAAAAAACGTGCTGAAATAAGAGATGTTTTACCAGATCCAATATATAATTCAAAAGTAGTTACAAAGTTAATTAATCGTATTATGCTTGATGGTAAAAAAGGTAAAGCAGAAAAGATTTTATATGATGCTTTTGATATTATAAAAGAAAAAACAGGTGAAGAACCAATGAATATTTTTGAAAAAGCATTAGAAAATATTAAACCTCAATTAGAAGTTAAATCACGTCGTGTTGGGGGATCTAACTATCAAGTGCCAATTGAAGTTGATGGTAAAAGAAGTCAAACTTTAGGTCTTCGTTGGTTAGTTAATTATGCTAGACTTAGAGGAGGAAATTCTATGTCTTTAAATCTAGCAAATGAAATAATTGATGCTGCTAATGGAACTGGTGGCGCTGTAAAAAAGAGAGAAGATACTCATAGAATGGCTGAAGCTAATAAGGCTTTTGCACATTATCGTTGGTAGAAAGGATATAGTTATTATGGCTCGTGAAACTTCATTATTGATGACAAGAAATTTTGGAATTATGGCACATATTGATGCAGGTAAAACTACTTGTACAGAACGTGTTTTATTCCATACAAAAAAAATCCATAAAATTGGTGAAACTCATGATGGTCAATCACAAATGGACTGGATGGCTCAAGAACAAGAAAGAGGTATTACTATCACTAGTGCAGCAACAACTGCCTTTTGGAAAAAATATCGTTTAAATATTATTGATACCCCAGGCCATGTTGATTTTACTGTTGAAGTTAGTCGTAGTTTAAGAGTACTAGATGGAGCTGTTGCTTTAATCGATGCTCAAGCTGGTGTTGAACCACAAACAGAAACTGTTTGGCGTCAAGCAACAGAATTCATGGTTCCAAGACTTATTTTTGCTAATAAAATGGATAAAATGGGGGCAGATTTTGTTTATAGTTTAAAAAGTATTGACAGTCGTTTAGGTGTTAATGCTAAACCTATTGAGTGGCCAATTGGTGCTGAATCTGATTTTCGTGGTGTAATTGATTTAGTTACCATGAAGGCTTATGAATATGATGGAAAACCAGAAGAAGATGCTAAGGAAATTGAAATTCCAGCTGATTTAGTTGATATTGCTAAAGAAAAACGTGAAGAATTAATTGAAGCTGTTGCTGAATTTGATGATGAAATGATGATGACTTACCTTGATGGTGGAGAAATCTCCGTTGAAATGATTAAAAAAGCAATTCGTCGTGGAACTCTTGATGTTAAATTTTTCCCAGTTCTTTGTGGTACAGCTTTAGGTAATAAAGGTATTAAATTATTACTTGATGCCGTTATTGATTATTTACCTTCACCTCTTGATATTGCTTCAATTGAAGGAACAACTTTAAGTGGTGAAAAGACAGTTAGACATCCAAGTGATGATGAACCTTTTAGTGCTTTAGCATTTAAGGTTATGACTGATCCATTTGTTGGGCGTTTGACTTTCTTCCGTGTTTATTCAGGACATTTATCAAGTGGCTCTTATGTTTTAAATTCAACTAAAGATGTTAAAGAAAGAATTGGACGTATTTTACAAATGCATGCTAATAATCGTACCGAAATTACGGATGTTTATACGGGAGATATTGCTGCTGCTGTTGGTTTAAAAAATACCACGACCGGTGATACTTTATGTGATGAAAAGAAACCAGTTATTTTGGAAAATATGGAATTTCCAGAACCAGTTATTGAACTTGCTGTTGAACCTAAATCAAAAGCAGATCAAGAAAAAATGGGACTTGCTTTACAAAAATTAGCTGAGGAGGATCCAACTTTTAAAGTACATACTAACCAAGAAACAGGTCAAACTGTTATTGCTGGTATGGGTGAACTTCACTTAGATATTATAGTTGATCGTATGAAAAGAGAATTTTCGGTTGAAGCTAATATTGGTAAACCACAAGTTGCTTATCGTGAAACTATTAAGCAGATGGGTGATTGTGAAGGTAAATATATTAAACAATCTGGTGGTCGTGGACAATACGGACATGTTTGGGTTAAATTTGAACCAAATCCTGATAAAGGATATGAATTCGTTGATGCAATCGTAGGTGGTGTTGTACCAAGAGAATATATTCCAGTTGTTGATAAAGGTTTACAAGAAGCTTTACAAACAGGTATTCTTGCTGGATATCCAATGATTGATATTAAAGCAACTTTATTTGATGGATCGTATCATGAAGTCGATTCCAATGAAATGGCTTTTAAAATTGCTGCTAGTTTTGCCTTAAAAGAAGCTAAAAATAAATGTAAACCAATTCTTCTTGAACCAATTATGAAAGTTGATGTGACAGTACCAGATGAATATTTTGGTAATGTTATGGGCGACATTACATCAAGAAGAGGTCGTCCACTTGGACAAGAAAATGTTGGTAATGCTATTAAACTTAGTGCTATGGTACCACTTGCTGAAATGTTTGGTTATGCAACAAGTTTAAGAAGTAATACTCAAGGTAGAGGAAACTACATAATGCAATTTGATCATTATGAAGAAGTACCTACTAATATTGCTGCTGAAATAATTAAAAAAAGCGGTAATTAAAAATTAATTATACTATTTTGAATAACACCTAGTTTAAGATTAGTAATTATAAATATAATTCAATATAATAAATAATTTTGTTATTTAAAAATAGTAATAAATAAAGCTTTATTAAAAAAATGAAAAAAAGTAGTTGTATTTTATTAAATATTTGATAAAATATAATAGTAATCAAAAAAGGAGGAAATTTAATATGGCAAAAGAAAAATTTGATCGTAGTAAACCACATGTTAACATTGGTACAATTGGCCACGTTGACCATGGTAAAACTACATTAACCGCTGCTATTACTAAAGTGTTAGCAGAACAAGGTGGAGCAGAATTTGTTGATTATGCTAATATCGATAAAGCTCCAGAAGAAAGAGCACGTGGTATTACAATTAATACTGCACACGTTGAATATCAAACAGCTAGTCGTCATTATGCACACGTTGATTGTCCAGGACATGCTGATTATGTAAAAAACATGATTACAGGTGCTGCTCAAATGGATGGAGCAATTTTAGTTATTGCTGCTACAGATGGCCCAATGGCTCAAACTCGTGAACATATTTTACTTGCTCGTCAAGTTGGTGTACCAAAAATGGTAGTATTTATGAACAAGTGTGATATGGTTGATGATGAAGAGTTGTTAGAATTAGTTGAAATGGAAATCCGTGATTTATTAAATGAATATGGATTTGATGGAGATAATACTCCAATTATTCGTGGATCAGCTCTTAAAGCTCTTGAAGGAGATCCTAAATATGTTCAATCTATCGTTGATTTAATGGCTGCTGTTGATGAATGGATTCCAACTCCAGTTCGTGATAACGATAAACCATTCTTAATGAGTATTGAAGATGTTTTCACAATCACTGGACGTGGAACTGTTGTTACAGGACGTGTAGAACGTGGACAATTAAAACTAAATGACGAAGTTGAAATAGTTGGTATTAAACCTACTCAAAAAACAGTTGTTACTGGTATTGAAATGTTTAGAAAACAATTAGACTTTGCTGAAGCTGGAGATAATGCTGGTGTACTTTTACGTGGTATCGCAAGAGAGGATGTAGAACGTGGACAAGTATTAGCTAAACCAGGAACCGTTACACCTCATACAAAATTTGAAGCTGAAGTTTACATTCTTACTAAAGAAGAAGGTGGACGTCATACTCCATTCTTTGCTAACTATCGTCCTCAATTCTATTTTAGAACAACAGACGTTACAGGTGTAATTGAATTACCTCAAGGAACTGAAATGGTAATGCCAGGTGATAATGTATCAATTACAGTTGAACTAATTCACCCAATTGCTCTAGAACAAGGTACTAAATTCTCAATCCGTGAAGGTGGTAGAACTGTTGGTGCTGGATCAGTTTCTAAAATTGTTAAATAATTAAAAAAATCAAGTATTATTTGATACTTGGTTTTTTTGTTCTTGTAGAATAATTAAAGAAATTAAATAAAAACAATCATTGAATAGCTTATTTAATCATATTTAATGTTTAGTAAAATTTTTTTACTTAAAAAAATAAGTAAAATAAATAACATAGTAAATATTTATTGCAGATAAAGCATTATTTTTTTCTTTTGTTACTATTTACAGCTATTTTTGACTTTTAAATAAAATTCTTTATGATTAAAACATAATATAATTGGCTATAAATACACGAATTTTAATTAATTTATATTATGTATTATATCTAAATTTAATTATTTATTAATATATGAGACTATAAATATTAATTTGTTTTTAAAGCAGGTATGTATAAATTTATAAAATGTGATTGAAAAAAATATGTTGAATATGTTATAATCTTTATAAAGGATATGATGATATGAAGAGAAGAATGATGATATTTTTAATATTTTTATTTGTTTTGTTAATTATCCCTTTAAATGCTAAGGCAAAAACACTTCGGGATATGAAAAATGAATTAACCACTTTAGAACAAAAAAAAGCTAATGCTGATAATGAAAAAAAATTAACTGAGCAAGAATTAAATAATGTTAATCGGTCAATCGAAGAGACAAGTCGTAAGATAACTGAAAGTGAAAATAATATTAAAAGATTAAATAAAGAAATAGAGGAATTAAATGAAAAAGCTAAGCAAAGAGAATTAGAAATTAAGGAAGTAATTCATTTTTTACAAATTTCTAGTGGAGAAAGTGCTTATCTTGAATATATATTTGGGGCCAAAGATATTACAGATTTTATTTATCGTAGTGCTATATCAGAACAACTTGTTTCTTATAATGATAAGTTAATTGAAGAATATAATGATACTATAACTAAAAATAAAAAGAAACAAGGTGAGTTAAAAATAGAAATGCAAAACTTGGCTAAAAAACAAGAAGAACTAAAAGTTAGTTTAATTTCTCTTGGCTCAGAATTAAATGCTATGGCTGATGTTTCTATGTCCATTGAAGAAGAAATAAACAACTTAAAAAAAGCTATAAATTATTATGAAAAAGATCTAAAATGTGAATTGGATGAAGATATTAATTCTTGTGGGACAGTTCCTTATTCTGGTAATTTTATTAGACCAGTTTTAAATGGTCGCATAACTAGTGTTTTTGGTTGGAGATGTTATACTAGAAATAATGGACAATATTATTGTGGATTCCATAATGGTATTGATATTGCTGGTGGAGATACTAGAATTTATGCGGCTGCTCCAGGAGTTGTTGTAGGACTTGAAAGTGGTCCTGATTATAAAAATGCAACCGGTAAATATTTATGTGGTGGTAATAAAATTTATATTATTCATAATGTTGGTGGGCATAAATACACAACTTCTTATTTTCATGTAAAAAATATTCAAGTAAAAGTTGGTGATTATGTTGATCAGAACACTGTAATTGCTACTATGGGTGGTGGACCAGATACTTGGTGGTATGACAATTGTACTACGGGACAACATTTACACTTTGCTGTTTTAACAGGTCATTATTTAAGAGATTACTCTTATTATTACCAATATGAAGCTCATAATATTAATCCAACAAGTATTGTCAACTTTCCAGCTCCAGGAGTTTGGTTTTCAAATCGTGTTACAAGATATTAAGTAATTTACAATAATTTTTTTTTTATTAAATTTAAAAGTAGTGTTATAATAATAATAGATGGAGGAAAAAATGAAATCAAAAGTTTATTTTACAAGTGATCTAACAAGCAATGGTTTATTAAAAATTTATCAAGCACTAAATCCTAATTTACAAGGCAATATTGGGGTTAAAATACATTCCGGAGAAGCGGGAAATCAAAATTATTTAAGACCTGATTTTATGAAATCATTAGTTGATTTTGTAAACGGAACCGTTATTGAATGCAATACTGCATATGATGGCGAAAGAAACACAACTGAAAAGCATTTAAAGTTACTAGATGATCATGAGTGGACGAAATATTATCAAGTTGATTTATTAGATCAAGAAGGAGAAATACCTTTAAAAGTAAAAAATGGATCTTTCTTAACTACTAATTATGTTGGTAAAAATTTAACAAATTATGATAGCCTCTTAGTTTTATCACATTTCAAAGGACATCCGATGGGAGGTTTTGGTGGAGCTTTAAAAAATATTTCCATAGGTCTTGCTTCTAGTTATGGAAAAGCAGTTATTCATGGAGCTGGAGAAGCTCAAAAAATATGGAGTTCTAATCATGATGACTTTTTAAAATCAATGGCCGAAGCTAGTAGTACCATTATGGATTTATACAAAAATAAAATTGCTTTTATAAATGTTATGAAAAATATGTCTGTTGATTGTGATTGTTGTCAAATTGCAGCCGATCCTGTAATCAAAGATATTGGTATATTAGCATCTCTTGATCCTGTTGCTCTTGATAAAGCTTGTTTAGATTTAGTTTATCAAGCCGATGATTTAGGCAAACAAGATTTAATTGAAAGAATCGAAAGTCGTAATGGTATCTTAACCGTTTTAGAAGCCAATAGATTAAATATCGGAAATTTAGATTATGAATTAATAAATATTGATTAAAAATTGCTCATTATAGTAATTTTTTTCTGGAAATAAATGTTGCCTAATTTGTCGAATAATAAAAGAGCCTTGTTAAAACAAGAAAATAATAAAGTTTAAAATAATTTTTAATTGACAATTTAATAACTAAAACTCTTTAAATTATTAATTAAAAAGATTCTTTTTAAAATATAGAAATCTTTTCTTTTGAAATGAAAAATTACATTTTTAATTAGTAATAAATGTTATTATAAAAGTCGAAATTTGAAAAACTTAATTTTTATCTGAAAAAAATAATTTATAACTTAACATCTTCTTTACTATGTTTAATTTTAGGCATAAAACATAAAAAACAATCCATAATATAAATGTAAGTAATAAAAGATTTTACTTACAAAGGAAAATTTAATTATTTTCCACTTAATAACTCTATCTAATAGTTACTGTTTATAGTAAGTAATTAAAGATAGAGTTTTTTTATAATTAAAACTTAAAATATAAATATAAAAGTTATTTTTTTTTATATTTACATATTTTTTGCTAAATGTTATACTTTTTATGTAAAAGATGAGGAGGCAGACATGGGTTTATTTAAAAATATTAAAAATTTATTTAAAAAAGAAACAGAAATAAATGATGATTTAAAAAATCAAAATCAGTTTGAAAATAATAATACAGATGATTTTGCAAATGAAAATAATAATTTAATAGAATTAGAAACAGTTAAAGTTTTTGAAAAAGAGAAAAATGATGAAAAAGAAAAATTAGAACTTGAAAAGGAAAAAAATAAGCAAGAAGTTAAACTTTATGAAAAAGGTCTTAGTAAAAGTCGAAATGGCTTTGTTAATCGTTTAATTTCTCTAAATAGTAAAACTAAAAAAATAACGGAGGAATATTTTGAAGAATTAGAAGATATTTTGATTATGGCAGATATTGGAGTTAATACCGTTTTATCTTTTATGGATCGTTTAAGGAAAAGAGTAAAAACTGAAAATATCACGGATTTAGAATATTTAAAAGAAGTAATAGTTGATGAATTATTTGTTATTTATGTTGATAACTCAATTATTACTAACAAAATTAATTTTAATCAAGATGGTCCAACTGTTATTTTATTCATTGGTGTAAACGGAGTTGGAAAAACAACCACGATTGGTAAAATTGCTAACAAATTAAAAAAAGATGGTAAAAGTGTTTTAATGGTAGCAGGTGATACATTCAGAGCTGGAGCTATTGAACAACTAGAAGAGTGGAGTAAACGAGTAGGATGTGAGTTTGTTAAAGGAAAAGAAAATTCTGATCCTTCAAGTGTTATCTATGATGGAGTAAAAATCGCTAAAGAAAAAAATATAGATGTTATTTTAATAGATACGGCAGGACGTTTGCAAAATAAAATTAATTTAATGAAAGAACTTGAGAAAATGAATAAAGTAATTGGTAGTTTAATACCAAATGCCCCTCAGGAAACTTTATTAGTAATTGATGCAACAACTGGTCAAAACGGGATTAGCCAAGCTAAAAACTTCAAAGAAATAACTAATGTCACCGGTATTATCCTAACGAAATTAGATGGAACAGCTAAAGGTGGTATTGTTCTGGCTATTAAAGAAGAATTAGACATTCCTGTTAAATATATCGGGCTTGGAGAAACAATCAATGATTTAGAATCTTTTGATATTGAAAAATATATTTATGGTTTATTTAAGGATATGATGTAGATGGAAAAAGTAATATATTTAAATAATTTATTTGATTTATACAGTTCTTTATTAACTGAAAAACAACAAATTTACTTTAAAGAATATTATTTTAATAACTTATCTTATACAGAAATAAGTGAAAAATATCAAATAAGTCGAAATGCTTGTTTTAAACAATTAAAAATAATTGAACAAAAATTATTAGATTTTGAAGAAAAATTAAAATTAGACTATAAAAAACAAAAGATAAATGCTATACTAAATAATATAGATAATAAGAAAGTAAAAAAAGAATTAGAAAATTTATTTTAGGAGGATATATGTTTGAAAGTATTGTTTATATAAGTGATCATGGAGCTCATGTTAAAGTACGTGAAGGAAGTATAAAAACTAATATGATTAATCAACATTTAGTTTTTGTTGATAATAATAAACAAATTGTATCAGAAGTTGAATATGTTCATGATAATATTATTGAAACAAGATTTATTGGGGAAATAATTGATGGTAATTTTTATGGTGGAATTATCTCTAAACCTAGTATTACAGCTACTATTCGTCTACTTGAAGAAGCTGAGATGCCTTTAATAACTGGGTTATCTGAATATGGAAATATGACAATTGGCAATAGTCCTTTTTATAATAATAAACCAGTTTACATGAGCATTAATAGTTTATTTAGTAATCATTTAACAATTCTTGGTAATTCTGGTTCAGGTAAAAGTTATGGAACAACTAAATTATTACAAACTTTATTTAAAACTCCTAATTTTTATCCTTATAAAGCAACAATGATAATTTTTGATAATAATGGTGAATATATTAATGCTTTTAACAATCTTACCGAAATTAATCCTAATTATCATTTTAAAGTAATTTCTACAAGTTACCATAATAATTATGAAAAATTAAAAATACCAGTATGGTTACTAAATATTGATGATTTAGCTCTTCTTTTAAGACTTGAAAAAGTAAGTCAATTAACTTTACTTGAAAGAATGATTAAATTAGCTAAAATATTTTCTTTAACTGACGAAATAAGTTATAAATATAAAAATCACATTATAGCTAAAGCTATGTTATCAATTTTCTATTCCAATAAATTACCAAATACAAAAAGAAATGATATTTTTGATCTTTTTAATACTTGTACGACTAATGAATTTAATATGGAAGCTGAAGTTCAAGGAGCAGGTTATACAAGAAAGTTTAGAGAATGTTTTAACGTTGATAGTCAAGGAAACTTTACCGAAGGAATTTTAATTTCACAGTATATAGCTTCATTTGTTGATCCAAATTTAGATAATTATGAGCCAACAACTTTTAATAAATATGATCTAGAAGATTTAGAAAAAGCTTTAAACTTTACTTTAATAAGTGAAAATTGGTTAAATAATGATAAAACTTATGGAGATAGTATCAGTGTCAAAGTAAAATTACATTCTTTAATAATTAGTGAAAATAAAAAATTCTTTGATTATCCTGATTTTATAGGTGTTGAACAATTTCTCTCAAGTTTGGTTATTCGAAATGGTCAAAAGTTTCAAGTTTTAAATATTAACTTAGAAGATATTGATGATAGTATTGCTAAAGTTATAACTAAGATTTTTTCAAGAATTATTTTTGAATACACTAAAGGTTTACAAAATAGGGCTACTATTCCTTTTAACCTTATTGTTGAAGAAGCTCATCGTTATATTAAAAATGGAGAAGATATTGATTTAATAGGTTATAATATTTTTGATCGAATTGCTAAAGAAGGACGTAAATACGGGATTTTATTGACTTTAATTTCCCAAAGACCAGTTGAATTATCAGAAACAGTTATGAGCCAATGTGCTAATTTCTTAATTTTTAAAACAACCCATCCGCGAGATATTGAATATATAAGTAAAATGGTTCCAAATATAACAGAAGAAATCGTTGAAAAACAAAAAGCTTTACAACCAGGTTATTGCTTATGCTTTGGAGCAGCATTTAAAGTTCCTCTTATTTTAAAAGTAGATATGCCAAATCCCGTACCTGAAAGTGCTAATTGTAATGTTTTAAAAACATGGACTATTAATCAGTAGGTGCTATTTTGACAAAAAAAGAAAATAGAGAAGTATTATTAAAAAATAAAAAATATTTTATTATCAAATTTATAGCTAGTTTATTAATAAGAGGAAGTTTATTAATAATTCCTCTTTATTATAGTTATTTAATTGATGAACTTTCCAAAGGTAATTTTAATGCAGCTTATAAAATGCTATTGATGTTTTTTATCTTTACTTTAATCTATCGATTGCTAGAGATGATTAACCAAAAAACATATTATAGTTTGTATTCTAATTTATATAAAACATATGCTAAATTAGGATTAAAAAAAACTTGTAATAACTCAATTTATAGTTTATCACGCTTTAGTTTATCAGAGTATAGTAATATTATGAGTGAAGATTTTGAAACTTTAAGTGATTATTATGCAACTCTAGTAATTAGAATAGTCGAAATACTAGAAGCTATTTATATTATTTTTTACTTTTTTAAAATTGATCTTTTAATAGGCTATTTGACTTTATTAATCTCAGTTGTTGTTTTATTTATTTTAATTTATTCTAATAATAAATTATCAAGAACTAATCAAATTCGTAAAAATAAACATGATAAAAGAATTAGTTTATTTCAAGAATTATTATTATCAATTAAGGAAATAAAAGGTTTTAATATTTTTAGTGTTGCTCAAGAAAGAACTATGAATACTTTAGATGATTATGTTAAAGCTAATAATAAGTTAAATATTGATAAATACAATTTAAAACAATTATCTTTAGGTTTAATAGATGTTTTCCAGTGTATAGCTTTATTTATAGGTATAAAACTTCTTATTGATGGGAAAACCACTCTTGGTGTTTTAACTATTATTTATAATTATTATGTAAAATTAAATGCCTTATTTTTATCAATTATTACTCTATTTGAAAGTAATATAAACGTTAAAGTGGCAAGAATAAGAATTCATAAATTATTTCAATATGCAAATAATAACTATGAAAAAGATACTAATTTAAATTTAACTAATGGAAGTATTGAATTTAAACATGTTTTATATGGTAATAAAAAAGATCCGACTTTAAATGATGTTAGTTTTAAAATAAATGCTAATACTTTTAATATTATAACAGGAGTAACAGGATCTGGTAAAAGTGGTGTCTTTGATTTACTATTAAGATATAATAGACAACATGAAGGAAGTATTTTAATTGACAATCAAGATATAGCAAGTTATGGAAATAAAATAAATGAAATAATAAGTGGAGTTACTAAAAATCCAACTTTCTTTAATATTAGTATTAAAGATAATTTAGGTATTTTTGATGCCAATTTTGAAAATATTGTTTACTATGCAAAATTATTTAAAATTCATGATTATATTATGAGTTTAGAAAATGGTTATGATACTATTTTATTAACTGATGGATCAAATATTAATAGTGATGTTAAATATATTTTAGCAATTATAAGAGTTCTTTTAAAAAGACCAAAGATAATGTTATTTGATGAAATATTTGATTTTTTAAGTAAAGATTTAAGTGATTTAATATTAGAAGAATTAAAAAATTTAAAAGAAGATAATACAATTATTATTATAACTAAAAATAAAAATTTAATAACTAGTAATTTTGTTGATCAAATTATTTTAGTTGATAATAGTAAAATTATAGCTACAGGAAAATATCAAAATTTATTAAAACAAGATTTATATAAAAAAATTTAAAAAAATTATAAACTTCTTGAAAAAATAAGAAAAATTTGTTACTATTATTATAGTATAATGAGAGATGATATTATGAAAGAAAAAATAAGTAATAAAAAAAATATAATATTCTTAGTTTTAATAATTATTATGTGTTTAGGTATATCATTTGCTTCTATTTACTTTATTTATCATAAACAAGATGAAAGAATTAGTGGATTAGATACAGGTTTAATTTCTATTGATTTTGAAGAAGGAGATGGAAATATTAATTTGAGTGGAGAAGTTCCTAAAATAGATGAAGTAGGGTTATTAAATAGTCCTTATACTTTTACTATTACAAATACAAGTAATGTTTCTATAAATGCTAAAATCCAATTAGAAATAAATGAAACTACGAATATTGATTTAGGTGCAGTTAGATATGCTTTTTATGTTAATGATGATTTATTAACAATTGATAATTTAGGAAATATGGATAAAGATAATACATTCTATATCTATGAAAATTTTAAAGCTGGAGCAACTATTGATTGTAAATTAATCTTTTGGGTTGATTATTATTATACAGAGTCAGGAAAAATATTTAGTTCTAAAATAAAAGTAACAGGAGAAAGTTTTGATATTCTGACTAAAGGTTCAGTTAAAGCTGCTATTTTAAATTCCATTAGAAACTCAACTTGTAATTCGACTATTGTAGAAGATAATATTACTTATTTATCTGGAGATAAAGATTGTATAAACTTTAACTATGTTTGGTATTCTGGTAAATTATGGCGAATAACAGCAGTTTATCCAGATGGAACAATGAAAAT